>JAHFKE010000004.1 GCA_023245515.1 Candidatus Levyibacteriota bacterium | reverse complement strand
AACTAAACCAGAAATAAGGGCAAGTGTCTTTCTCGGCATATCTTTATACTCTCTGTATTCTATTGTAGAGCATACTTTTTACCTTTTGCAAGAGGGAAAATTGCAGTATAATGAGAGTAATTTCCAATTTGAAATTTGCAATTTCCAATCAATTTACAATGCCTCAATGTTTAAAAATTAAATAATTGAAGAATTCAATGAAAATTAGAAATTAAGCCATGCTCTATCTAGCACTTTTCTTCCTAGAGTTATTCGTTCTCTTCCTGCTGTCAAGACAGGTGACTACCCTCCTTGCCTCCTTTCTGCACCGCCTCACCCATAATAGAAAGCTAACTATCTACCTTATGGCAATAATATTTTTCCCTGGCACTTTTATCCACGAAGTCTCCCACTATCTTATGGCGCACCTACTGTTCGTCCCTACGTACCGGATAGAGTTTTTCCCAAAGATTGATGGAGAAAGTCTAAAGTTAGGAAGTGTCTCAATCGCAAAAACAGATATTTTCCGTAGCATCCTCATCGGTATGGCTCCATTTTTTATGGGAACAAGTCTTCTGCTTGCTTTATTACTTTATGCAGAAAAGAATCATCTCTTTGAAAATGTAACATTTGCTATCCTTCTCATTTATGCGGCATTTGAGATTGGCAATACCATGTTTTCAAGTAAAAAAGACCTTGAAGGAGCTGTAGAGCTTATACTTAGTCTTACTATAGTAGTGGGGATTGTCTATCTCTTGGGATTCAATGGGGTATCTATAGATCTCACTACTATTATTTCCAACCCAAGCCTGAACAATGTCTTTCAAAAGGGCAGCACCCTATTGCTCATACCAGTTGTACTTGATGCTAGCCTAATAGCATTGCTAAGATTTTTAAAATAAAAAACAACTCCGGGCAGCATTCACAATATAAAGAGAGTTGTTTTTTATTATTTTACTTTTTCTTACCACTACACATTTTGCAATCACTTGCGTGAGTGAACAAAACATACACGGTAGATAACCCGACGAGAGAGTAGACAACCTGAACGGCCATTGGCCAAGATCCAAGTAGTGTCTGCACCAGATCAAAGTTAAAAAATCCGACTAGTCCCCAGTTGAGACCTCCTACGAGAAGGAGACTAAAAGTTACTACGTGCAACAATTTCCCTGATTTCATTAAAAATCACCCCCCTTTTTAGAAGCTCTTAACGAACCGCACTAGCGAGAGAGTCTTAGAGCTTCTTAAACCGCCGCTCAAGCCCTGCCCGCCAGTCGCTAACGCTCAAGGCGTTTGCAGGCGGGGCTCTTCAAGCCGTGTACGAATAGTACCAGCCTCGCCGGCTAGGCGGGCTGAAAAGGCTTGAAGTAAGCTTAGGCGAGCTTATACTCTCTCCTACCAGTCTATATAAAAAAATCAGCTTAGGTCAATATAGAATTTTTAATATATAATACATCCATGAACAGAACAGCTAGCTCCTTTGCCTTTGAGGAACAGGCGATGCTCATTGCAGGAGAGATCTTCAACCTCACAGATCAATACACCAACGATAGTAGTCTTTCAAAATTCTTTCTAAGTGATGAGGTGGCAAATTCTTGCTACATACTGAGTGGAGGATTTGCAGCGCTCGTTTATGACCCGCCTCTAGAACCTGAAGAAATACAAGATACATACATCTTATCTTTTCTTTACGCTCTCCTAACCTATGGCTTTAACATTTATCTGAAAGAGAGATCTTTGAATACAAATTCTGCCCCTTACTCCCTACCTGCTGACAAGCGATTTATCAAGAAAATGCAGAAAAAAACTCTCTCACTTACTTCTAAAGGTAAACTATCTTCAACGCCTCTTTTAGTCAAAATAGTTACTATCATTATTGAGAACATCGATAACAAAGTCAGCTTGAAAGAGTTTCGTATCAAGAATCACAAAATCAAGAAGAAGAAATTGCTGGACTATTCGAGGATATCTTTATATTGGGGATATAACTTCGCACAGCAACTCCTTGAAGAAAATAAAGCATAAAAATTCATATTCCTGAATTATATGCTAACAACCTTCTCCCACGGAAAGCCGTCCCGTCCGAAGTGACCATATGCTGCAGTCGCACCATAGATAGGACGTGCAAGATTAAGCGTATCGATAATCGCTCTCACCGACGTGTCGATAAGTTTATCCTTGAAAGCACGAAGGGCTTTTTCACTCACCGTAGCTGTTCCGAATGTTTCGATCGTTTGCATCAGGGGTCTCGGCTGACCAATGACATAGGCAAGCCCAACTTCGCATTTTTTGGCAAGTCCAGCTGCAACAATATTTTTAGCAATGTAGCGCGCTGCATATGCACCGCTACGGTCAACCTTACTAGGATCTTTACCGCTAAAAGCTCCTCCCCCAACACGTGCATATCCTCCGTAAGTATCGACTACGATTTTACGCCCGGTCAATCCTGCATCCGATTCAGGACCGGGAATATGCCATAAGCCAGTGCCATTGACAACAATGTCTTCATCTTTTGGGAGTGCCAATTTGTAATAATCCAGTACGGGAGTAAAAATGGATTTTATAACATCAGAGCGCACCTTTTTTGCGCTTGTTTTTTCATCATGCGCCACAGCTGCCACAAGCTTTTCTATAGCAACAGGCCTATCTCCTTCATAGCGTATAGTTACCTGCGATTTACCATCGGGTCGAAGCCACTTAAGCTCCTTCTGCTCACGCACTGTATCAATTCTCTGTGCCAACGCATGGGCTAATCTGATTGGCAAAGGCATAAGCTCAGGCGTCTCATCACAAGCATACCCAAACATCATACCCTGATCCCCCGCCCCATCCTGATCAACGCCCATGGCAATTTCAGGAGACTGCTGATGGATATCATTAGTAAAAGAGGACTCTTGGCTAAAGCCCCACGCTGGAACAACATATCCCAATCGCTCTACAGCTTCACGGGCAACCTTCTCATAGTCAATTTGAGCATTTGTCTTGATCTCGCCAAAAAGACAAATCTGATTTGCACCTGCAACTGTCTCAATACCGGTACGGGAACCGGGGTCTTGCGCAAGCGCAGCATCAACTATTGCGTCGCTGATTCTATCGCAGATTTTATCAGGATGTCCTGCGCAAACTGATTCGGATGTAAAAAGATAGTTCGCCATAAAACAAAAAACTCTCACTGAGAAGCGAGAGTTCTAATTTTGCTCTCTCACTGAGAACCACATCCTCCTTCAGGAGTTAGCACCCATACGAAGACTTTTGTCTCTCGAAGGGTTGCTGCCCCCCGCCAAGCGGGAGATCTCTTGATGCTTAGAGAACAGGATATCATAGGAAAATTACTTTTGCAACACATGTTTTTTACTCTTGATCCGTTCCATCAGCATAGTGTAATTAATAACACCTAGAATAAACAAGTTGGCCGCAAGACCGATGAGCTCGTACCATTGAAATTTCATAAAGGCAAAAAATTCTGTTAATAAAATTGTTATCAGCATCGCGATTCTGAAAAAGCGATACGCTTCAAATTTAGAAAACCGTAAAATTAAAAACCCTATGAGGATAAAAGCTCCAGCAAGGAGAGATGAGAGTAGCTGTCCCCATTCATAAAACGGCAGTGATGGCTTGAACGCAAAGAGAGAGGCCGATTGCAAAAATAGCCTGAGCGTTTGGACCACTAGGAAAATAAGGATAAAGTTTAAGACCATCCCTGAACGGGCAATTTTGTAATACCATACGCGAAATAAGATTCTAAATTTAGCAAAAATATTAGGGCGAGAGCTTGGAGATCGCTCAATCCTTGCAAGCAATTTCTTTGCTGCTTGCACAACGTAATTTTTTGAATCACTTTTCTCAAGGTATTCCTTTGCCCGCTTTTCGTCCTCGATATCAAAATCACTAATTGCAGATTCTTTAATCATCTCAATCGCATTAATAAGATACTCCCTCTGAGAGATTGCCCTATATCGTGGAATAAGCCTTGTCAGAAGATAAAGCAGGACGAAAATGATATAGATAAAAGCAATTGTCGGCTGGAAAAAATAGTCATTATCGCGTGTTATAAATTTACCAAGCTCATCAATAAACGCACCAAAACCAATTCCTCCTAAAATAGATGCCAAGCTAACCGTAGCTTTGTTCAGAAAAGAAAGAAGGACAATAATAGAAGATAGCATAAAAAGACCACCGAACAACATGTGCGCTATGTGAAAGTCTCCCGAACCAAGGCTAGGATAATTTGTAATTTTGAGAAAAATTCGTATGACAAAAATACTAACTATAGCAGAAACGAGAAAATTTTCACGGTATGCTTCTGCCTCCAAATTGCGGATGAAAGGATCTTTAAACAACATATATATTTTGCCCCATCGACTTAATTCTGTCTATTATATAATAAATTGAGAAAAGTGAATATGAAGCAGAACATACGGACATCCGACATGCATTACGTAGGCTTTTGGAAAAGATTTGATGCGTTTACTATCGACCTGGTCATTATCATCACCATCTCCTTTACTCTATATTCACTTTTTACTCTTCTCTTCCAGGGACACAGAGACAATAAAGCATTTGGGACACTGACATGGACTATTTTGTTCCTTTACAATATCTACTTCGTTAATAAAAGCGGTGCGACACCGGGTAAAAAATTCCTCAAGTTAAAGGTGGTAAATAGGAATTTTAAGAAGCCAACCCTTAAACAAGTCGTTCTCCGCGAACTTTTGGGAAGATCTGCTGATAATCTTACTTTGTTTATGGGTTACGTGATAATTATCTTTAATAAGAAAAAGCGTGCCCTCCACGATATAATCGGCGGAACTTACGTAGTAACACAGGAATAAAAAAGGGGGACAACGACTTAAGCTTCTTAACGCTTCGGAGATTGCTTTTTCCTTCTCGATTTTCCACCCATACCAACGACTCTTCTTTCACGGATCCTTGAATCGCGGGTAAGAAAACCCTTCTTCTTCAAAATGCCTCTGTTCTTTTCAGAATCAACTTTAATTAGAGCATTAGAAATTCCTGCTACTACTGCCTGCAATTGACCTGAAGGGCCGCCGCCTGCAACTTTGATTGTGAACGCATATCCCTGCTGATGCGCATTGGTTATCCGAAGAGGTTCAGTATAAAGATGGCAAGAAACATCTCCTGAGAAATACTCTGCAATCGGTTTTTCATTGACAAAAATGTCGCCTTTCTTAACAGAATGATCTGCCCAAACAAGCTCCTCTTTCACCTTTTGATATAAACGCACACGAGCAACAGACTCCTTGCGCCTTCCAACAGCAAAGGTATAATCCTTTTTCTGTGTTTTATTTCTTTTTATTTCTTTTACTTCTTCTGCCATAATGTTGAGTTGAAAGTTGAAAGTTGAAAGTTGAAAAATATTTTTATTTCTCAACTCTCATTTCTCATCCCTCAACTTTTAAACTTATCACCGTACTTGTGCTCTTCTCCTGCGAAAACGAATAATCTGGTAAGCATCCTATCGCGCAACTTATTCTGCGGAAGCATACCTTTTACCGCATGGACAATAACTTCTTCAGGCCTTCTCTGCCTTAGCTCTTTAAGCGTTTCCTCTCTGAATCCTCCTGGATACCCAGAATGCCTGTAGTATTTCTTCTGATCCTCTTTTTTCCCCGTTACCTTAACATTTTTTGCATTAATAACAACAACATAATCTCCACAATCTAGGTTGCGCACAAAGTAAGCTTTCCCTTTTCCCATCAAAAGATTGGCAACATTTGTCGATGTCCTTCCCAATACTTTTTCTTTAAAATCAATCAGATGCCATGCTCTCTGCACATCTGATGCCTTTGTTGCTTGTGTCATTGCTGCTTGATTCATATTATTTTTTCTTTGTTGCTACTTTCTTATCTTTCTTTTCCTTTTTTTCTTCTTTTAGCTTGACTTCTTTCTTTACCTTCTCAGGCTTTGCTGAAACTTTAGCTTTCTTTGTCTCTTTCTTTACTTCCTCTTTAACTTTCGCATCTTTAGTTTTTTTCAGATCTTCTTTAACTACTACCACTTTTTTCTCGACCCACTCCATAAGAGCCTGAGGAGAATTGTCAGCAATACGTCTTCCGACCCTTATAATCCTTGTGTATCCCCCCTGTCTCCCTGCAAAACGGGGAGCAATATCCCCAACGAGCTTAACGACGGCATTGTGATTCACATCAGGTGCTAAGCTACGCATCGCCTCTTCTCCACCCTTCTTAGCTTTCGTGACCAATTTATCTGCTGCCGCCTTGATAGCCTTAGCTTTTGCAGGTGTTGTTTTAATACGCTCCTCCAAAACGAGTGAGGTCAGCAAGTTCTTAAAAAGAGCTTTTCGTTCGTTGGTATCCCGTTTTAATTTTCTTCCAAAGATATTCTTTTTCATAAAAAAAAGCCAAAAGTGATAAAGTCAAAAACTCAGAATTATAACTCTCCACTTTTGAACTGCAATTTTGACTTTTGAATTCTAACTTTTGACTTACTACTTTTATGCGTTTAGACTGATTCCCTTTTCCTGAAGCTTTTCCTCAATTACTGAGATCGACTTACCACCCATATTCCTCATTGAGATTAAATCTTTTCTTGGAGCCTCAAGTAGCTGTTCGATAGTTTCTATTCCACCATTTCTCAAGCTGTTGTAAATACGTGTAGGAAGATCTAATTCATCAACTGTCATTTTCAGAAGATTCTGAGGGATCGAAGAAGAAAGTGCTGACTTTTCGACTACAACCTTCGTCGCTTTTGGCTCAAAAATTTGCATAAATGAGTTTGCCAATATCTTTGCAGCGTGATTCAATGCATCTGTAGGAGTAACAGTACCGCTAGTCCAAACTTTAAGGCTCAACTTATCAAGATCAGTTCTCTGCCCTATACGAGTTGCTGTTACAGAATAAGTAACTCTCTTTACAGGAGTGAACACTGCATCAGTAGTCATAACACCAACTGCTGTGCCTTTTCTATCCTCAGCAAGAGAGAAGCCATATCCTTTTTCAACTGTCAATTCCATATCTAGCTTGGCTTTGTCGCCCGATAGAGAGCCAATGTATTGATCCCTATTTACCACTTCAACACCATCAGTAAGTTCAAGATCCTTTGCTGTTACGACCTTTTGTCCTTTGACTGAAAGTTTTATAGTAGCACTTGTTTTGTTTTCAGACAGTCTGAAATCTAACTCTTTTACATTAAGGAGAAGGTCTACGATATTTTCCTTAAGACCTGGTAGTGTTGAGAATTTATGCTTAACTCCTGTTATCCGTACTGAAGTAACTGCTGCTCCTTCAATAGAGGTGTATAGAACGCGGCGCAACGCATTACCTAGAGTATGTCCATAACCCGGCTCAAGCGGTTCAATAACAAATTCTCCGAAGTCCGAAGTCGATGTAATTTCTTTTACTTTAAAGTTTAAGTCGTCCATAAAAAAGTATTATACCACTATCTTGAATAATATTCAATGATCTGTCTTGTGTTAAAAGGAGGCTGAATATCTGAAGGAACTGGCATTCTTGTCAGCTTCCCAGACAAACCTTTCTTTTCAAGAAAAGCAGCAGCCTCTGTCTTATCTTCAATAATTTTCAAGATCTGTGCGTTTGTGTGCATCTTAATATCTAGAGATACTACGTCTTTTTCCTGCACTTCATAAGAAGGAATCGACATCTTTGCATTATTCACTTGAACATGACCATGAGTAACGAGCTGACGTGCTTGCATACGAGACTTAGCAAAACCAAGACGATAAACGATATTATCAAGTCTTCTCTCAAGAAGCGCAAGCAAGAGCTCTTCTGTATCACCCTTCTGCTTAGAAACTGTCTCGACTAATTTCTTAAACTGTCTCTCCATCACTCCATACATTACCTTAGCCTTCTGCTTTTCACGAAGCTGTTGTCCGAACTCCGAAAGCCTTCTTCTGCTTTTTTTGCCACCATGTACTCCAGGAGGAGTGCCAAGTCGGCGCATAAGGCTTGCTGAAGTCTTATCTAAAAGGTTAATACCTTCTTTTCTTGCTAATCTATGTTTTGGTCCTGTATATCGTGCCATAATTGGTCATTGGTCATTGGTCATTGGTCATTGGTCATTGGCTTTTTTGCTAATGACTAGTGACTAATGACTACTCACTATACTCTTCTCTTATTCTTTGCTCTTGGTCCATTGTGTGGCATGGGTGTTATATCAGAAATTGACCTCATTCCAATTCCTGAATTCTTAATAGCTCGCATAGACGACTCCCTCCCTGAACCTGGACCTTTTACAAAAATATCTGCTGATTTCATTCCGTTTTCAACTACTTTTTTCAAAGACTCCTCAGTTGCAACACTCGCAGCATATGGCGTTGATTTTCTTGCTCCCTTAAATCCGCGTGCTCCTGATGAGCTCCATGCCAAAGTATCACCTTTATCATTGGTTACGGTAACCAATGTATTATTAAAAGTAGAAGTTATGTAAACTCTGCCGTGTTCAGTAACTACTGCTCCACCTTTTTTCTTTTTTACTATTATTTTTTTTGCTTGTTTTGCCATAATTGATCATGTCATTGATCATTGGTCATTGGCTTTTTTGCTAATGACTAGTGACTAACGACTATTAGCTATTTACCCTTTGCTTTCTGTGCTGCCTCCATCTTTGCTGCTACCTCTTTCTTGATAGCTCCGATTGTTACTCTCTTTCCTCTCTTGGTTCTCGCATTTGATCTCGTTCGCTGTCCGCGACCTGGAAGACCTCTTGTGTGTCTTAGTCCTCTATAACTACCGATTTCTTTCAAACGGCGGATATCTCCAGCTACATCTGCGCGCAAATCTCCTTCAATCTTATATGTGTCAAGAACTTTAGTCAGTCTTTTTACTTCGTCTTCAGTCAGGGTCTTTGCCCTCTTCACAGGATCTATATCTGCTTTTTTCAAAACTTCAACAACATTACTTCTTCCTATACCGTAAATATAAGATAACGCAATATCTACTCTTTTTTCGTCTGGTACACTAACTCCTACTATTCTCATAATTTTTATCCCTGTCTTTGCTTGTGTCTAGGATTTTCACACGTCACACGCACGACTCCTCGTCTCCTGATAATCTTACATTTCAAACACCTTTTCTTTACACTAGCTTGTACTTTCATATTATATTATCTATATCGATACATTATCCTGCCCCTAGCCAAGTCGTAAGGAGTCATTTCTATACGAACTCTGTCTCCGGGTAAGATCTTAATAAAATGCTTACGCATCTTCCCTGAAAGGTGACAAAGCACTAACGATCCATCCTCAAGCTCTACTCTAAATAAAGTATTGGGCAATGCTTCCTTAACTATGCCATCTTTCTCAAAAGAGCCTTGATGAGCCATCCAAGCATTATAGCAAACCAGCTTCAAAAGAGCAACATATTCAAAGTTGAGAAATGACTCTCAACTTTTAACTCCTTAAGTCAACAGTAATGTCCCCTGTTTGGCTATGGCAATTGTCCGCTCAAAAACACCTGATACTTTCCCATCCTGGGTGCGAATAGTCCATCCGTCATTGTCCAAAACGACCTCAGAGGTGCCCATGTTGTAGATCACTTCAACAGCAATTGTCAGTCCCTCTTTAAGAGGAGGCGTCTTCTCAATGGCCATATTCAAATACCCGGGAACTTCAGGATCCTCATGGAGCTCACGTCCCACACCATGACCGATTAAACTTCTCGTAACAGAATATCCCCCCTCTTTTTCTACAATATCTTGAATCGCCTTTGAAATATGTCCTACTCTATTCCCAAGCCTTGCAGCTTCAATTCCAGCCTGAAGCGCTTTTCTACCATTATCCAGAAATTTATCAATTTCGTCTTTGTCCTTTCTACCAGTTGAAACCCGAATGGTTTCTGACATATCAGTATGAAATCCCTTATAGAAAACCCCGCAATCTATGCCAACGACATCTCCCTCTTTGAAAACATAGTTACCAGGAATTCCATGTACAACAACATCGTTAGTTGAAGCGCAAATTGTGTGATGGTAGCCTTCTACTTTCTTAAATCCAGGCTCTCCTCCCATCTCGGTAATGCGTTTTTCTGCGAGACGATCAATCTCAATCTCTGTAACTCCTGGCTTTATTGCAGCCACTACTTCAGAAAGTACGGTTTTGAGGATATGTCCTCCATATTTCATTATCTCGATCTGTTCAGGTGTTTTATAATCAATCATTGTATTAAATTCCTCCTTTTTAATTCTGTTTTTATCATCTCAAGCGTTTGCCCCTCAGTCATCGTCGAATCGTCCAGAATGAAGTATCCCAATTCCTGGGGATTACTTGGCAAAGGATCGGTTTCCCTAGTTTTATCCCTCTCGTCTCTTTCTTTAATCTCTTCAAGAACATGTTTAAAGTCTACAACCCTACCTTGCTCTTCATATTGTGTCAAGCGCCTTTTGGCTCTTACCTCAGGAGCAGCCATCAAATAGACTCGTAACTTAGCACCCGGGAAGACTTTTGTTCCCGTATCTCTTCCCTCAGCAACAACAACCTGCCCCCTGTGTACAGCTTTTTCTGCAATCCGCTGCTGGTTACGAACTGCCCCTTCTCTTATTTTAGGAAAAACACTGACTATAGAAGCGCCATTTGCAGTATCTGCTTCTTTTATCCTTTCTGTGACATCAATACCATTGAGCAGGGCTTTTTCATTATCAAAATCAATATCTACAGAAGGCAAGATCGCTTCGACTTCTTTTTCGTTATTTACGCTTATACCCCTATTGATGCATTCAAGAGCAAGACATCGATACATCGCTCCGGTATATAAATAAAAACCATTTAAATCCTCGGAAAGCTTAGTGGCTATCGTCCCTTTACCTGCAGCTACAGGTCCATCAATAGCAATTACAAATCCGCTTGCCATATGCTATTTTTTTAGTTCTTTGAGTATTTCCCGATGGATATGCTCAATACTTTCCTCTCCATTCACCGTAATCAAAGCTTTCTTCTTTCTGTAGAAATCGAGCACCGGCTCGGTAAAGGTGTGGAAGAGCTCAATGCGCTTACGGACAGCTCGGACAGTTTCATCCTCTCTGACTTCATCATTGTCTCCCCCCCTGTAAGACAAGCGCCATAAAGCCTCTCTGTCTGACACTTCCAGATAAATTACCTTATCAACACCGTCAATAAAAGCTTCAGCCTGGTTAACGGTACGGGGGAATCCGTCAAGTACATAACCCTTTTTATACTCGGGTCGTCCTAGGTATTCTAAAACAATTTCTAGCGTTTTATCATCAGGAATAAGATAGCCTGCATTCATAACTTCCTTAATATATCTCCCGAGCTGAGTTTTCTCTTTTGCAAGATTACGGAAAATATGCCCCGTCGAAAGATATGGAATCTTTACTTTTTCAGACAAAAGATTACCTTGTGTTGATTTACCGGATCCTTGAATGCCTAAGAGAATAAGTTTCATAATTATTTATTTACAAAGCTGTCGTAATTACGCATCACCAGATTTGCCTCTATTGCCTTAAAGGTTTCAAGAACAACGCTCACAACGATAAGAATACTCGTACCCCCGATAAGAAGCGTCTGGATACCCGTTATAGAACGGGCAATCTCAGGCAAAATAGCAATAATACCCAGGAAAATTGCGCCGGCTAGTGTTATCCTCGTTAAAATATAATTAAGATATTTGGAGGTTGGCGTACCAGGCCTGATACCCGGAATAAAACCTCCATACTTCTGAATATCTTCAGCAATTTTTTTAGGATTAAAGATGACTGCCGTATAAAAAAATGTAAAGCCTACAACCAGGAGAAAGTACATGGCATTATAGGCAAATCCCGTTGGAGCGAACCACGTATTAATTGTCTGGGCTACATTACGAAGTGCTTCATTGGGAGATGCACCAAAAACGCTTGCAATAAGAGATGGCATGAGAACAAGTGAAACAGCAAAAATAATTGGGATAACACCTGCCTGATTTAAACGAAGGGGAAGATGAGTGGATTGTCCCCCTGATGTCTTATTTCCCCTTAATCGTTTGGCGTAAAATACCGGAATCTGACGCGTCGCTTCATTTACCAAAATAATTGCCGAGACAACAACGAGACCCAAAGCTGTAAAGCTTATTATATTAAGTGCCATGTCGGATGTTGCGGTAGTTAGTGTCTGTCCAAAAAGAATAGGCATTTGTCCGACGATTCCGCCGAAGATAAGGAGAGATATTCCATTACCTATTCCCTGAGCGGTGATGAGCTCTCCGAGCCAAACCAAAAACATGGTACCTGCAGTCATCGTAAGGACAAAGGAGATAAATGAAAGAGGCGACAGAACAGTAATAATGTCCTGATTTCGAAGGAGTGCATACATACCAATTGCCTGAAGAACAGCCAAAGGAACAGTAAGAAGCCTTGTGTACTGACTGATTTTTTTTCTGCCTGACTCCCCCTCTTTAGAAAGCTCTTCAAGCTTGGGTATAACCATTGTGAGGAGTTGTAAGATAATAGAAGCATTAATGTAAGGATTAAGACCAAGTGCCATGACGGAGAAATTAGCCAGAGTTCCACCCGAGAAAATATTTAATAAACCCAAGAATTGATTACTACTGAATAAATGTTTGAGCGCTTCCAGATTAACCCCCGCAACAGGTACGTGAGCAAAGAAACGGAATGCTAAAAATATGCCAAGGATGAAGAGGATCTTTTTACGTATCTCAGGGGATCGAAAACTGTTAGACAGAGTGCTTAAAATACTATTCATGAAAATGAATTCATCTATTCTATGCTGCCGCCAGCCTTTTTAATCTTTTCTGCAGCCACTTTTGATGCCGGAAATTTAACAGTCAGAGCAACCTGTAAATCACCGTCACTTACTATCTTAACACCTGAATACTTTACAGAGTCAACGCTTTTTATGAGCTTATACTTAAGAAGACTTTCTGCATCAACAACGCTACCTTTTGGAAAAACATTCAACGCTCCGACATTAATAACGTAGGCTTTTTGATTGAGGGATTTATTTCTGCCTTTTCCACGCAAAAATGGAAGACGCTTAATAAGAGGGAGTGCTCCTCCTTCAAAATCCAAAGGCACATCACCGCGGGCTTTCTGACCTTTAGTACCCCGTCCGGATGTTTTTCCACGACCTGACCCATGTCCGAGTCCAACACGCTTCTTTCTCTTTTTTTTGTTGGTTTCAATATCTGTTATGTTCATTATCTTGCTCTCCTCTCCTTAATTTTTCTTGCTTGCTCAGTGATTTGCTTTAGAGCCTCAAGCGTAGCATAAATGTTACTAATCTTGTTTTCGGTTCCAAGCATCTTTGATGAAACGTTTACTATTCCTGCTGCTGAAACAACGCTTCTGATAGCTCCGCCGGCAATAATACCACTTCCTGGAGGTGCAGGCTTAAGCATGATCTTTGCAGCTCCAAGCTTTACATCAATTCTGAAAGGAATAGTACCGTTAACGATGGGTACCTCAACTAAGTGCTTCTTAGCATAACTTACTCCCTTTCGTATTGCAGCTGCGACATCAGGTGCCTTTCCAAGTCCTACGCCAACTCTTCCCTTTTTATCTCCCACAACAGTCAATGCCGAAAAGCCGATCTTATTACCACCCTTTGTCTTTTTAGAAACACGGTTGATTTGCACGATCTGCTCATCGAATTCACTTGGTACTTTTTGATATGCTTGTCTGCTGTTATTATTCATAGTTATTTACTTAATAGCCATTTATCACCGGGCATTGATCATTAAATTAAAAGCTTAAACCTCCCTCTCTTGCTCCTTCTGCAAGAGCCTTTACTCTTCCATGGTATGCAAAGCGTCCTTTATCAAAAACTACCAACTTAATCTTCTTCTCGAGTGCCACTTTTGCAACTGACAGTCCAAGCTGACGTGCAGATTCAATGGGAGATACTTTCTCCTTGACTACCGCCTTGTCTGACAAGCCAAAAAGAGTCTTACCGCTCGTGTCAACAATTTGAGCATAGCAATATTTATTTGATCTGAACACACTAAGTCGTGGACGATCAGAGACTTCTGCTATCTTCCTGTGAATCCTTGTCTTCCTCTGTAATTTTGCATCCTTTTTCATAATTTTAAACTTTATTTCGCTCCTGCCTTAGCTGCCTTACCTGCTTTCCTACGGACATATTCACCCTGATACTTGATACCCTTACCCTTATAAGGCTCAGGCGGACGAACTGCTCTAATTTTTGCAGCTATTTCACCAACTGCTGCCTTGTCTATTCCTGAGATAGTAATAACATTATCAGCAACAGCCATCGTAATACCGGGCTGAGCAGCGAACTTCACAGGATGTGAAAATCCGAGTGAGAGAACCAGCTCGGAACCCTGCATCTGAGCTCTATACCCAACTCCCACCAGCTCCAGCTTCTTTTCTATACCAAC
The DNA here is from genome assembly GCA_023245515.1 of Candidatus Levyibacteriota bacterium. Lineage (GTDB taxonomy): Bacteria > Patescibacteriota > Microgenomatia > Levybacterales > UBA12049 > JAHFKE01. The sequence goes on along the minus strand of JAHFKE010000004.1, from coordinate 13,552 downwards.
AGATACTCCCTTAACAATATTAGCAAGCAATGCTCTTGTAAGACCATAGCGAGCTTTAACACTTCTATCTTCCAGATTCTTAGCGGTGACCAAAATATTTGAATCAACTACTTCAGCAGTTATCCCTTCCGCGACATCATATGAAACGCTACCTTTAGGACCGGCAATTTTTACCTGCTGCCCCTCAACAACTACAGTGACTCCGCTACTAATCAGAATTGGCATTTTACCTATTTTTGACATAAGTTAAAAATTGAAAGATTACCAGATCTTGAACAAAAGTTCGCCTCCGACTCCCTTTTCAATTGCCTCCCTTCCTGTTAATACGCCTGTGTTGGTTGAGATAACTGCAACCATTGCTCTTCCCTGCTGCTTGGCAATATCCCCTGATCCAACATATGTCCTAAGAGATGGCTTAGAAACCAGCTTGACGTTGGTTATAACCGGCTTTCTTCTCTGATATCTCAATGCTACCGTAAGAACCCTTCGTTCCTTGACAACTTCTTCTTTTATAGAGTCTACAAATCCTTCCTTCTTCAGAACCTGAGCAATAGCCTTACTGATATTTGAGTACGGTACAGTAATCTCTCTCTTGTGAGCCATCGACGCATTCTTTAATTGAATAACAAAATCACCAACAATATAATTCATATAAATTTCCTTTCCAACCCTGAGCTCGTCGAAGGGTTACCAACTCGCCTTATATACACCAGGCAAGTCTCCTTTCATAGCGCGCTCTCTAAAGCAAATTCTGCATAAACCAAAACGACGAAGGTAGCCGCGTGCTCTTCCGCAAATCCCACAACGATTTACCTGCCTTACAGCAAATTTCTGTTCTTTTTTAAATTTAACTATATCTGATACTTTAGCCATATATTTTATTTACCTCAGCTTTGAATTATACCACAAACTCAAGCTTTCTTATTTTTTTGACTGTTCCTTCACAAAAGGAATTCCCATTCCCTCAAGAAGGGCGAGCCCTTCTTTATTATCTTTTGCTCTAGTTACGAAGACAATTTCCATTCCCTGAAGCCTATCGACACTTGCAGGATCAATCTCAGGAAAAACAGAATACTCATGAAGACCAAGCGTGTAATTACCTGCACCATCAAAACTTGTCCTCTTAACTCCGCGGAAATCCTTTATGCGAGGCAACATCATCTTAACGATGTTATCAAAGAACGTATACATTCTCTTACCTCGAAGAGTTACCATAAGACCAAGAGCATCCCCTTCTCTGATCTTAAAACCTGCAATCGCTTTTTTAGCACGCGTTGTCTTTGGCTTTTGTCCTGTTATCTTAGAGACCGCTACAGACATCTTCTCGATAAGCTTCTTGTCTGCGACAACACCCTTAATACCCATGTTAACAACGATCTTCTCAAGGCGCGGCAATGCCATGGGATTTTGGATATCCAAGCTTTTTTGCAAAGCCGGTGTAATTTCTTCTGTAAATCTTTTTTGTAAATCTGACATAATTTTATATCTCCTTTGAGCACCTCTTACAAATTCTTACTTTTTCGTCTTTTAAGAACTTGTAGCCAACACGTACTAATTTCTTACACTTTGGACACACAAGCATAACATTCTCAGCACGTAAAGGCTTGGTAATCGTAACAATTTCCGATTTTTGCCCCTGCATCCGTGCCTTCACGTGTCTCTTAAACTGATTCACGCCCTCAACCAATACCTTAGCTTCTTTAGAAAAGACTTTTTCAATCTTTGCTGTCTTTCCATTTTCTTTTCCTTTGATAACTGTGACTAAATCGCCTTTTTTTAATTTCATAATAATTTCTCCTTATACTACCTCTGTTGCCATACTAGCAATCTTTGCAAATCCGCGATCCTTGATTTCTCTCGCAATAGGACCAAAAATACGAGTTCCCTTCGGATTCTTGTCCTTTAGGTTATCGATAACAACTGCGGCATTATCAGAAAATCTGATATATGATCCGTCAGGCCTGCGAACTTCTTTCCTGGTTCTGACAATGACACACTTCACGATCTCAGCATCCTTTACCTGCCCATGAGGTACCGCTGTCTTAACAACTGCATTAATAATGTCACCAAGTCGGCCGTAGCGCCTTTTTGACCCACCAAAAACATGGATCAAAGTGAGCTCTTTAGCTCCCGAATTATCTGCTGCCTTTAAAATACTTCTTAGTTGTAACATAATTATTTCCTTTCGATAATTTCAACTATCTTGAAAAACTTATCTTTTGACATAGGTTTTGTTTCAGCAAACTTTACGTCTTGACCTAAAGCAACCTCAAAACCCTTCGTATCTACCTTAAAGCTCTTTGTTTTCTTCATGAGCTTCTTATAAAGCTTGTGCGGGACACGACGAACAACCTCGACCACAGCCGTATCTTGCATCTTTATTGAAGCGATTTTACCAACAAATGTTTTAGCCATTTTTTACTTTAACCTCCTTTTCATTAAGTATCGTTTTGATAACTGCTACTTCTTTTCTTTTATTAAAAAGGTCCCGCGTATTTTTCAATTTATTCTGCTCCTTCTCCAGCCTGAGAGATACTAGCACAGTTTGTGCTTCTTGTAAAAGCTTTTTAAGCTCCAGCTCAGTCTTCAAATGTAATTCCTTTATATCTTTTGTTTTCATACTTTCAAAACTAATTCTTTGCAACAATTCTTGTCTTTACTGACATTTTGTGTGAAGCCAATCTCAGAGCTTCAAATGCAATCTCCTTAGTAACTCCTCCGATTTCAAAAAGCATTCTTCCTGGCTTTACCGGTGCGACATACTCGGCAATATCTCCTTTTCCTCCACCCATTCTCACCTCAGCTGGCTTTTTTGTAACCGGCTTATCGGGAAAAATACGGATATACGTTATTCCACGACGATCTGTGTAATGACTGATGGCGCGTCTTGCTGCTTCAATCTGACGACTCGAGATCCAACCCATCTGCAGTGTCTGCAATCCGAATTCGCCAAATGAGATCTTAGTTCCACGAGTATCATTACCCTTCATGGATCCTCTCATCTGCTTTCTATACTTCTGTCTTTTTGGCATTAACATAATTATTTCTCCTCTGATCTATTGATCCATACCTTGATTCCTATAAAACCCTTCTTTGTGAGCGCTGGAACCTGAGCATACGCAATATCTTCTCGGATTGTTGATAGTGGAACCGTACCCAGATGGATCTTCTCTCTTCTGGCGATTTCTGCTCCTGCGATTCTTCCTGTAAGCAAGATCTTAACACCTTTCGCTCCTGCCCCCATTACTCTCTCTGCAGTGGATGCCAACACCCTCTTGTGGGGCAAACGCCTTATTAACTGATCTCCCACATTGACTGCAACAAGATAAGCATCAAGATTGGGCTCCTTTATAGGCTCGACTCTAATATCAAGCTTTGGTGCCGTCTTAGAAAGAGCATCCTTAGAGAAAAACTTTACGATAACTTTCTTAAGGTCGTCAAGTCCTGTTCCTCCTCTTCCGATAACAATTCCCGGACGAGAAACATGAATGATAATCCTCAAGCTATTAATCGAACGCTCTATCTCAACTTTAGCAACTCCTCCCGGTCTGAGTCTCTGCATAAGCATCTTGCGAAGACCATAGTCCTCAAGCACGACATCCTTATATCGCTTCTCATTGAACCAGCGACTGTTCCAAGTATTAACGACACCTAACCTTATAACATGTGGATTAACTTTCTGACCCATTACTTAGTATCTCCTTTCTCTTTAAGAACGATTTTAATATGACTACCCTTTTTCTTGTAGGGGTGAGTTCTCCCTCTACTTGACGGATGGAAACGCTTTAATGCCGGCGCCTCATCTACCAAGATACTTGCAATAACGAGCTTGCTTCTATCAAGTTTTGCATTATTGGTCGCATTTGCTATTGCGCTCTGCAATGTTTTCAAAATTATCCTTGCAGCCTTCTTAGGAGTCACTTCAAGCATTTGAAATGCGTCATCAATTGACATATTACGCATTGCATCAGCAATTAAGCGTACTTTTCTTGGACTCATTCTTACTGATTTTGATAATGCTCTTGCTTCCATATTTTTCTAGGTCTTACTTACCTCTCTAGCCACAACCTTACCGTGACCTCTAAAGGTTCTGGTTGGCGAAAATTCACCAAGTCTATGACCAACCATATTCTCAACAACGCTAACAGTTATGAAATTCTTCCCGTTATGAATCATAAAGCTATGTCCAACAAATTCCGGTGGAATCTGGCAACTTCTTGCCCACGTCTTGATAGCTGTCCTATCACCTGACTGCTTCTGCTTCGTAACTTTTTTTAATAATTTTTCGTCCACGTATGGACCCTTTTTAATACTTCTTCCCATAATATTTAGGTTTTAGGTTCTAGGTTTTAAGGATTTCTAAACCCTAGACCCTAATTTATTTCTTCCTCCTTTGCACAATATGTTTATCCGAGTATTTCTTCTTTCTTCTTGTTCTACCTACAGCTTTTCTACCTGCGTACGTCTTGGGTGTCGGCATTCCGATTCCCGATCGTCCTTCTCCTCCTCCGTGAGGGTGAGACCTAGGGTTCTGCGCGACTCCTCGAACAGTTGGACGGATTCCCATATGGCGGGACCTTCCAGCCTTCCCTATAATTTCATTTTTCCATTCAACATTTCCGACCTGTCCAATTGTTGCCATTGCTCTCAGGCTTACCTTACGCACTTCGCCCGAAGGAAGCTTTAGATGTACATAGTCTCCTTCTTTCGCAGAAACAATCACAGCTGTTCCCGCACCTCTAGCCATTTGACCACCACGTCCTGGTGTTAATTCTACATTGTGAACGAACGTACCTACAGGAATCGCTGAAAGTGGGAGAGCGCTTCCCGCTTTAATTTCAGCATTGACACCTGCTGAGACCTTATCGCCTTCTTTCAGTCCTTCAGGAGCGAGAATATATCTCTTGTCTCCATCAGAATAATGAATAAGGGCTACGTCACAAGTTCTGTTAGGATCGTACTCAATAGCTGCAACTACTCCTACAACATCCAACTTATCACGTTTAAAATCAATCTTTCTTATATATCTCTTGTGCTGACCCCCCTGATGACGAACAACAACTTGCCCGCTTGCATCACGTCCTGAGTGTTTTTTTTTAATTGTCTTTAACTTATTCATATTTCTCAATTTTCAACTCTTAATTCTCAACTCCCTATTTCTTCTCCTCTTCTCCTGCCTCAAACAAAGAGATTTTCTCTCCTTTTTTAAGAGTGACGATCGCTTTCTTCCATTTTGCCTCGTTTACTTCCTCACGTCTCTTTCCGACTCTCTTTCTCTTCCCCTTAACAACTATTGTCGTTACGGAAACAACATGAACATTGAATGCATCTCCAACGGCTTTTTTGATAGTAGCCTTGGTAGCCTGCATCGCAACAATGAATCCATACTTGCCCTTTGCGACATCTGCCATCGACTTTTCAGTCACAACAGGTTTTACAATGATATCATACGTTGTCATCTATTTGCTGCCCCCTTCAGAGAAATGCTTTTCCATTTCAGAAATTGAGTCTTTCATTATCAAAAGCTGCTTTGTGTTAAGCACGTCATAGGCATTCAGCCTCTTTGTCGCTGTCAGACTTACACCTTCTACATTTCTTGCAGCTCTTTTTACACTCTCAAGATCTGCTGCTACGACAACAAGCACCTTTCTTCTCTTTTCTGCAATCTCTAGATTCTTTATGACTGCTGCAAATTCCTTAGTTTTTGGCTTCATTGTCTCAAGTCCTGAAATAATCTTTACTTCTCCGTCTCTTAGCTTTGCAGACAAAGCACTGAACAGTGCCTTCCTTTTCATCTTCTTAGGAAGACTCAGGTTGTAATCTCTCGGCTTTGGACCAAAAACAATACCTCCCTTAACGAATATAGGAGCGCGGATTGATCCGTGTCTTGCTCTCCCTGTACCCTTTTGCTGATAGATCTTTCTCGTTGATCCGTCCACTTCGCCTCGCGTTTTGGTCGAAGCATTTCCCTGACGCTTGTTAGCAAGATACACTCTGACGGCTTGAGCCAAAAGCTTCTTGTTAACTTTGTCACCAAAAACTTCCTCTGGCAATGACACCTTGCCTACGACTTTGCCGTCCAAACCATAGACATCAACTGTCAAAGAGACAGTAGTCTTTTTAGTCTTAACTGTAACCGCAGCCTCTTTTTTAACAACCTTTTCAGCTTCTGGAGCGGCCTTAACTACCTTCGTCTTTACAGTAGCTGTTTTAGCTTCTGTTTTTACAGGCTTTTTAGCTGCACTTACCCTTGCTGCTTTTGGTTCTTTTACTTCTTTCTGTTTTACCTCTTTAGTTGCCATATTATTTTCCTTCCTCTTCCTTTACTTCTTCAACAGTCTCTGAGACGACCTCCTCAGCCTCTTTAACCTCTTCTGCCTTATCTTCTTTTGCCTCAACCACCTCCGGAGCAGCTTCTACTGGCTGCACAACCTCTTCAACAACTTCAGGAGTAGCATCAGCTACCTGCGCTTCTACCTCAACTACTTCAGGTGTTACTTCCTCAGCCTCTTTAAAACCCAATAAAGGCACGAACTTCTTGTCCGTTCCCCTCTGCGTGATCAGAAAGACTGATTGTTTGTGTCCTGGAACGAGCCCTAAGATAGAAAGTGTCTTGTTTTTTGCATCTACATCGACAATCGTTAAGTTCGTAACCGTCTTTGTCTGACCACCCATGCGTCCTGCCATTCTCTTACCTCTATATACTCTCCCTGGCGTTGTTGTCTGTCCGATAGACCCAGGAGCACGTTCGCGATCGGATTGTCCGTGTGTCTTAGGACCTCCGCGGAAATTGTGCCTCTTTACAACACCTGCAAACCCTTTTCCCTTTGATGTTCCTGTCACATCGACAGTATCTCCCGGCTTAAAAACAGCATCAACAGTAAAAAGATCTCCTACTTTTGGGAGATCTTCCGAAACTGCATTCTGCAAAGAAACTTCTTTGATAACTGCAGGCGCCATATTAACCCCAGCCTTCTTAAGATGACCAATAAGAGCCTTACTTCCGTGCTTTTTTGCACCATAACCAAGCTGCACGGCAACATATTGATCTTTTTGCATATTTTTAACCTGCAAAACGATATTGTCTGCTACCGAAACTTGCGTGACAGGAATTCTCCTGCCATCCTGCAGAAATTTCTGCGTTTGATTTAATTTTTGTCCTAATAGTGCTTGTATCATAAAATAAAAAAAGATAGCCATCAGGCTACCTTCTATTTACAGTTCTTACCTCAAGTAGGCTTCAATCAATCATATGGCTTTTATATTATCTTTGGGCATCGACAATATCTCTAATAATGTAAAACTACATCTTCAGTTCTATATCAACACCCGCTGGTAGCGAAAGATTTGTCAAACTGTCGATTGTTTTGTCTGTTGGAGAAACTATATCAATTAAACGTTTATGGATACGGATCTCAAAATGATCTCTTGCATCTTTATCAATAAATGGAGATTTATTAACTGCATAAACACTTCTATCGGTAGGAAGAGGCACAGGACCGATTACTTTGGCTCCTGTTCGTATAACGGAATCCAGTATCTGCTGACAACACGCGTCTAGGACTCGTGCATCATAACTCTTTAAGCGGATTCTAATTCTTCCTTTTATCATAACCAACAGACTGTTAAAGATCTCTCTTACCCCCTGGTAAGCTTGTCTCTACTTTGTTATCTTTGTAATAACTCCTGCTCCCACTGTCTTTCCACCTTCACGAATAGCAAATCTCATTCCCTCTTCAAGAGCAACCGGCAAGATAAGCTTGATTGCCATCTTGATATTATCTCCAGGCATAACCATTTCTACGCCTGCAGGAAGGGTTGCCGTACCTGTTACGTCTGTCGTTCTGATATAGAACTGAGGGCGATAACCAGTAAAGAAAGGCGTATGACGTCCACCTTCTTCTTTTGTCAAAATATATGCCTCAGCATCAAACTCTGTATGAGGAGTGATTGAGCCTGGCTTTGCAATAACCTGTCCGCGCTCAACATCTGTTTTCTCAAGCCCACGAAGCAAAAGTCCTACATTATCTCCTGCTTGACCGTCATCAAGCTGTTTTTTAAACATTTCAACTCCCGTAACAACTGATGCCTTATTTTTATCCAGACCTACGACCTCAACAGCCTCGTTTACCTTGATCATTCCTCTTTCAATTCTTCCTGTAACGACTGTTCCGCGACCTTTAATAGAGAAAACGTCTTCAACAGGCATCAAGAATGGCTTATCAAGAGCACGAACAGGCGTTGGAACATATTCGTCTACCTTTGCCATAAGTTCTAGGATAGCTTTTTCTGCATCTACATCTCCTTCAATAGCCTTTAGTGCTGATCCGCGAACGATTGGAGTGTTGTCACCGTCAAACTTATACTTCGTAAGAAGCTCACGAACTTCCATTTCAACAAGATCCAAAAGCTCTGGGTCATCAACCATGTCGCATTTATTAAGGAATACAACGATCTGCGGAACACCAACTTGGTGTGCAAGAAGAATGTGCTCTCTTGTTTGAGGCATAGGACCATCAGGAGCCGAAACAACCAAGATGGCACCATCCATCTGAGCTGCACCTGTAATCATGTTTTTGATGTAATCTGCGTGCCCTGGAGCATCAATGTGTGCATAATGCCTTGTTTCTGTTTCATATTCTGAGTGGGAAATGTTAATGGTGACTCCGCGAGCTCTTTCTTCAGGGGCGTTATCAATATCTGCATATTTCTTAGCTTGTGCCAAACCCTTCTTTGCAAGGACTGTTGTGATAGCTGCAGTCAATGTGGTCTTTCCATGATCAACGTGACCAATTGTTCCGATATTTACATGTGGTTTTGTTCTTTGAAATGTTGCCATATCTTTAAAAAAATAGCTCTCAACTAAAATTGAGAGTGAATGTATAATACAATATTTTTTTTGGATCGTCAATAGTCAAAATAATAGAACTTTCAATCAATTTAGCCTCAAAATTACGAAAAGAAACAAAAAACTGTGCCAAAAATGATAATTTCTTGTAAGAGATGGGTAAAAGATTTCTATCCCAGCCAATACCAATTCACGAAAATGATTGAGGTCATGCACAAAAGTATAAAAAACACAAAGCTTACTATAATAAAGTAAGTTTTATTTAAAATGAGAGCAAGATAGATAAATAATGGGAAGAGAACGCTTTGATAACGAGAATAAGATGCAGTATCCTTTACAAGAAGCGGGAAAACACCTACAAGTAAACTTATCCACCACAATTGAGGCTTGAGATGTCTCCTACTTACTAGGAGAAAGCAAATCACCGCAAGCACCATTACCGTGTCTAGCTTTGAACTATGATACCCATGTATCGGAAGACCCCAAAATGAAAAAATTTTTACAATATTGTCTATAACAACATACAATGTGGATTTGGCAGGATACCACAGTGAGAATGCCTTTTGCCAATAAAGTAGGTCCCCCGTATTCAAATAGCAGAAGTAGAGCCATTCGGCGTAGGGAATAAGCATAAGCGCAACATATAAAAAGGCTACCCCAACAGAAAGACTCTTATTCACTACTGCTTTATACAAAGACCAAAAAAGTATCAGGCTAAGAATAATAGCGTTCGGACGAGTTATAAAAAGTAGTGAAGCAAAAAGCACTGTTGCTGACCATTTTTTCTTGATCAAAAAATATGCAAACCAGGTCAGAAGGAGAAGAAATAGCCCTTCGGTAAAATAGCTTCTATAAAAAATGCTGAATGGGAAAAGGAAAAGAAGCCAGGTAGCCTTTATGGCTATCTTGCTCGAATAGAGTTTGGAGATTACATAGTATAAGCTGAAAAAATTCGCTAATAACAAAATATTGCTCACGAAAAAGGCGGAGAGCTCAACATTGTTAACAAAAAAGTTGAGAGAAGCGATAATAATCGGATAGAGAGGGAAGAACGCATACGAGGAAAGTCCGTTATACTCAATAACCCAATATATCGGATAGCCTCCGTCGGCAATCCTCAGATACCACTGTGCGTCCCATACTCCCAAGCCCCGTAAGAAATTAAAAGGTTGATTGAGCATTCTCGGATCATCCAAATAGCGATATACCCACTGATCGTTGTTAAAGCCCAACCATGCGTGAGAAAAAGACATGAAGCAATAAAGGAAGATATTGAGAAGAATAAAGAGAGTTAGAGAAAGCAGAAATACCTTATTGCGCAGCATACGTTTTAGTATAAAATTAGATTTCTACCTTGACAAGTCCTAATTTAATACCATAAGATTATTATATGGGAACAGGAGATAATCCTTCACAGCCATCCAGTCCGTTATCAACACCTAGTATGTCAAAGAAGGCAAGTCCTAAGGGATTGATCATACTTATAGTGGCTATTTTTACTCTTGCTTCAGGAGGCATTTTCTTATTACAACAAAATGAGAAGAAAAATTCTGAAAATAGACTCGAGCAAGGAAAGCAGCAGGGACAAGAACAGTTCCGGTCTGCCTTATCTTCACCAATAGCTCCATATACACTTATTTATGGGGATTGGGACGGACAGAAATCTAACATAAAATCAGTTAACCTATCTACCGGAAAGTTCAAGACAATTGCAGCTCTCCCTTCGGACGTGAAAAAAATAAATCTACTCAGCTCAAATCAACTATTATATATAGACCAAACAGATCAGCAAGATCACGGTAAGCAACTAGCAATTGCTTCATTGTCTGACGGAAAAACAAAATCCTCGGTTACAGCAGACAGAGGCTTTGGTATTGACGATTATGTACTTTCAAAAAATAAACAATATGTGGCAACATGGGAAGTTTCATTCCAGCCTGGATCTACTGTTCTCATGGGAGGAAGGTCTCGCGTATATGCTACAGCTCTTGCAAATCCAGGAAGCAAGCATCTCCTATATGATGAGAATGTTGATGGACCGGTACACTACCCTCTTGCTATCCTTGATGATGGAAAAGTGTTTCTTGATAAATTTCAGGCTAATGACCCTAACGGCAGCACCGGATGGGCATATGGGATGAGCGTGTCAAGCCTTGATGGCAAAGAGAAACAAGACCTTTCTCAAATGAGAAACGGCACATATGGCACCCAGCCCATTCTGTCTCCAGACGGAAAGGATTTAGTATTTGCAGGATATGATGGGGCTTTTGGGCCAGGAACAAAAATCGTCAACGGCTATCGTCAATCAATTCTTACCCCCAACACGGTAGAGCTACTTAATGTAACTACGCTACAAAGACAAAAGCTTCCCAATCTTCCCAACACCAGTTCGTATATATCTGCTTATTGGAACAATCAGAATGGCGATATTTTTTACACGGCTATTGATAAGTCTTCTTCGGGAAGCTTTGTATATAATCTCGCTACAAAGACAACAACACCTCTTGACTATCTCTCTGCGAAGGATGGTAGCACCGCTTCTTTCGTAGGCGACCTACAATCGGGCAAGGTTTTACTTGGTGTAACGGATAGATCACCTTCTTCTCTTGGCAATCTTGGAAATTCATATGCTTCCTCGTATACAAAGTTCTATGTTCAGGACAGCAATAATTCAACACCAATTGAGCTCAACCTACCCGATGCTTTCATGCAATACATTATGCTTGTCCCCAATGAAGAGATAAGTTTTGAAACAATGACTGTAGCTTCAGCAAGCAATCCAGATGAAAAGAATAAGAACGACATGGTACAACTTAGAGACTTTTTCCTCAAGGCAGACCTGGGAGAAAATAGGCAATCTCAGCAAGCGGACCCTGCAGAGTGCAAGGCCCCAGGACCGTCAGGAACTGCTCCCTCAGGACCAGCACTTCGCGTAAACGTTGCTGTTGCCAGTCCTGCAATAAGTGGCGGCCCTAATAAAGGACCTGCTTGTCAGCCCGATGATGGCAAAAAAGGCAAGTGCAACGAAACCATCGGTATACCACAATGTCTTGCAAAGGGTCTTAAAAAACCTTCACCCGAGTACATGAAGTGCGTCGTAGATGTTGATGAAGAAGCTCGAAAGAAAGGTCAATGCTTTGATTCTCCACTGTATCTTTATGGCAATGCCGGAGAGAACATTAAAGTAAAAGTGAACACGGGTGTTTACTCATCAGGGCCTGCATATGAGGATGGGTATGACATCACACTCTCAGAGCAAGGTGGAATGTACGTAGGAGGTAAGCTCTATAGCAGCATAGAATATGACTACAACCCAGGGGTATTGAAGATCTCTCCCCCGACACGTGGACTCGTGGTCTCACAAAATGATGTCGCAAAGACACTTACTGAATATGCAAAACGCCTTGGACTGAACGAGAAAGAAACAAGTGACCTCTTAGCATTCGGGCAGAACAAGGTCAACTCGCCCTATGCATACATCTCCTTCTTTGACCAAGCAACCTCTGAAAAGATTTTGCCTCTATCATTCTCAAGAAAACCAGATAATTATTTGAACGTAGTCTTTTATGTCAAGTTGCTTAAGAGTAGGGGAGATTTTACGCCTACTCCCCCTGCTTTCGGGACACCAGTTAAGCGAACAGGCTTCACAGCAGTCGAAGTGAGTGAGTTAGTTGAGTAGCTAAAAATAAGAGCTAGCCCAAAAACTGAAAGAAGATATTCCCCTTTCCTCCAAGTATTTCCGCTTCACAGAAACAGATTGTGTGTCCTCAAACCAAACAATATGATTCCTACCTTCATCATCTGTGTAGCGAATTTGTGTCTCAGACGATTGACTATCGCGCTTTACTACACAATTCCTATATAAGCAGGCCGTTAAAAATTTATCATTTATCTCTAGGTCCGTAAGAGGCCTTGCAACCTCGGTTGACTTATCACGCCCGTCAACTATCCAATCATATCCAAACATACCAAATATGACTGTGGCTTTGTTGACTGGAATAAACTTCAAAAAATCGTCCGCCATTTTCGTAAGATCATACCCATATACATCCTCTCCCCGGAGGGGGAAATTCGGTCCTGGGTTACCCCTACTTTTATGAAGATCATACGCCATAATAAAAACCCTATCTGTGTTCTTTACCAATGTTTTAACTTCAAATGGACGCAGACGGTAGAACGTATCACCATAGAGGGCTAAGGATAAACTCAAATTATTTTTCTTAGTCTTTGCATATAATAATTTTGTGAATGTGTCTACCTGCTTAATCAACGAGTCAAAAGGTATAGCCGCTATCTCCAAATCCAGAACAATCCCATCAAAATGATTGTCTTTCGCAAAGACAATTGAATCCTCTATTATCCTTTCCTGACTTTTCGGATTCTTAAGAATTAATAAGTTCCTCTGAGTATCGGTCATTCTGATAGTCAAAAGTGTTTTTGAACCCTGCGGAATCATACCGAAAAAATCGTCAACTCTAGAAAATCCGACCTCTTTCCTGTCAACTCCCTCGAGCATAGGTGCTATACCAAAATATATGAACTCATCGTATTGCCTGTCCTTAGGCAATTGATCCGCAATGGCCCAGTAGGGAATGAAGAGTGACGCATGAGCTACTGTAGTCTTTCTACTCAGATTGGACGTTCCAGAAGGTAGCGGAGTTGCTGAGGGATATGCAATCGGGACATTGAGGTCTTTATGAACTT
>JAHFKE010000056.1 GCA_023245515.1 Candidatus Levyibacteriota bacterium | reverse complement strand
CTGCCCAGTTCTGTAAAAATAGTGACCGTCAGCTATCCTTTAAGCGATTACAGCCCTCACTTTAAGACGCTTAAGCAATTCATTGCCTCATTCCCATGGGGAGAGGCTGAGATTTATGTGAATATAACCACCTCAGCTTCTTAATATTGCATAAACAGTGCGATTGACCTAGATTTATTTTCTAACTTATTTAACATCAAATACTAACGAATAAATATTGTTAATTTTTGTTTAAAATTAATTAAAGATTAAATAAAATAAATATAGAGGCGTAAAGCATTTAATCATATTAAGGAGGTAATCATGCCTATAGATCCTATTCAGTCCAATCCCATCGTTCACCAATCCACTCAAGAACCCGTGGCTAACCTTGCCAATAGCGGCGGTACGACGATACAAGATCTGATTAACTATGTACAAGGGATGCTCATGTACTTCCCTTATGGTGCACCTGAACATGCAGAGTGGCTATGTATCCTACAAGACTTGAAGAACGTACAGAACTATTTGGAGCATCCCGGACAACCTTTTCCAGATCCTACCAAGTTTAGTTGGGAAGCAGGGCGATTAAAGGAGCTTGGTCTACTCAAGAGATTAGAAGTAGAGGCGCTCAATGGACAAATTAAAAAGTTAGAAGAACAGCTCGCAAAAAATCCCAGTTTGGAAACACTAGACAAAATCCAAGCTTTGGAAAATAAGGTGTACCTAATACTTTGCAGTTTTTAAAGCAGACCTTTCATTTCCGCTTGCAGGAGTGCATAGGTGAGGAAAGAGTCTCTGCAATTGACCTTGACGATCTCCCCATTAATGGGGAGTTCGATGAAGCCGCGCTCAAACCCCTGTTTGAGCTCGTCTTTTGTAAATGCTGGATTTTGAAAGATCGCTTTGGAGTATTTTCTCCAACTTTTCCCCGAGTGGCTTACTTCGCCGCATAGAATCGGAACAAGGCCCATTATCGTCCCGGTATCTGGCGCAAGGGTTCCTAATTGGGTTAATTTGGAGATTTGATATCCCGTTTCATCTTTGAGTTCCCGTGCTGCAGCTTTTTCCAGGGATTCTCCTGCTTTTTTCTGGCCGCGGGGAAGTTCAATCTCCCAACTGCGTGTTGCATGTCTATAGTTGATATTGACCACGACTTTTTTACTAGCAAGAAGCGGAAGGATTGCCACTCTAGGAGAGCCACTGAGACCGCTTTTCCACATCAGCCTGTCATAAGTCCCATAAACGCCTGAGGGGAAAATGACCGCATCTCGGAGCCACATCCAGTAGTTATCTTCTGCGACAACTCCTACAGAGCTCCATTTTTCGGCGTCATTCTCCTCTGTCCCATTGGAAATGAGGCGCAATCGCACTTGGTTTTCAATTTTGCGGATCTGTTCGGGATTCGTTGTGATCTCGATTTCTCCTTGCTTCCATTTTCCAAGAGGGCCAAAAGTATCGGGATGGTCTTTAAAGAGTTCGAGATAACGAAGAAGAGAGGGGGTTTGCAAGGGAATGATAGAGGTCTTAAGGGGCTCTGCACCATTTTCAGCAAAGCAGCTAAAAGGGGAAAAAAACAGATAAGCAAAAAATAAAGAAATAGAATGGCATTTTTTTAGCATTTAAAAGACCCCTTATAAAGATATAAGGATTCCAAATATGCCTCTTCAACAAATTTTACGCAAGATTACTGAATTTATCTGAATGGTTGGGGGAAAGTACTAGACTGCTACGCTAGCTTTTTACATCTCGCACTTTCCCCTTTTCCATTTGAGAAGTATTGCTTGGATAAGAAATTACCTTACATAAATCGTCGAAAACCCAAGAATGCGCATATATTGGTTTGAATTGCAATATCTCTTAATTCACATATCGTTGATGAATTAAGGTAATCAGAAACATTATTATGAGTTTCTTTGAAAGAATCGATATCCTTCAAAAGTAGAACCTTTCGATAGTAATTTTCTTCTTGAAAAAAATATGTGTCCAAAGTCGGTATTGAATCAAAAGGGTAGCCTTGATGGGACGGATTTTTTAGGACACGAGCTGGACGCTCGTGAAAGATGCTGTATTTAAAGTTAAAGGGACCGTTAACGATAGACATGTCACCACGGTTAAATTTGCCGGTATTAAACACTACCCAGCAGGTGTGAGCGACTTTCTGCTCCCTGCTGGATTTTTTAATATTATCCAAACTTATGTTGAATTCTTGGAACAAACGGCGTAAGTCCTCCAAGCTACAGTCTTGGGGGATTGCTAAGACAGTGATATGTTCATCTTCATCTTTACCCGAAAGAAATTCACTAAAGCATTTAAGCGTTCCAAGGTTATTTAGATTTGGAGCTATAACGCTTGAAGGAGGGGTGCAAGTATCGGTATAGGAGTTATAAATCTGATTCAAGCATATACAAAGATCGTATAAAGCAGGGGAAAGCATTGAGTCATCTAGTCCTCGTGCGAATCGAATATTGGCTAGTGTGTCATGAACAACAAAGAGAGCTCGGAACTTCTCACAAGAAGATCTTGTGTCTTGAGCAATGAGAGTTTTAACACAGGCTTCAAATTTCTCTCGGTCGGTAACCCCGTCTTGTGCGAGAAGCTTATTAAGTTCGTTTGGGATAGGGCTATTGTAATTTGTGATTAGAAGATTGATGAGGTCGTCTATTGTCAGATCTGGACAGTCACTTTGCATGATGATGAGATATTCAATAATCATGTATTCTGCTGTACGTAATCCCTCTTCGATTAATTCCTCTACGCCGATAATAGAGACCCAAGGTAGTTGTTTTAGATCTACGCTTCCTATCCATGATTTAGCCACCTCATAGCTGTTCTTATTTAAATATGCCAATGCTAGGCATTCTCTAACGTCACCGTTATAGAGGCACTCTTTAAAAATGATCGGAATGAGATCCCAAACTAATCTTTGATTGTGTTCGACCAGCTTTATTTGGGTATCGCTTTTGAGATTCTTTCTATGGACTGATTCCTCAGGGAGACCGGCCTTGAATTCGAAAGATTCTTTTGATTCTATCTTCTTGGATCGTCCATTAGAAGACTTAGAGAATTCATCAGTGGGTCTATTTTGTTGGAAAGACTGACTGAATAGCTGGTAATTTTGTACGTTGCTTGTTTCCGAAATAGCTGACATATTAACCTCTTTTGTTTATTTTACAATTAATTGTTTCTATATCTAAATATTATAATTAACATAACAAATGATAGTAAAGGGTTAATTTCTTTTTTTGTGGTGTTAATGTCTTTAATAATTGGTGCTCAGTTATTTGTGTAAATAAAGAAAAGGCAGTCAAATGCTGATTTATTAAGCTTTATGACTCAAGGTTAGTAATTAAAATTTAATTTTACACACGGATGTTGAGATAAAATTTATTATATTTTCAATAATCCATAGATTAGAAGCTTTATCTGTTTAATATGCTGTGATGTAATCGGGCCATTCCTTGGGAACGCCCATATTGATTTCTCTCAGAGCCGCTTGTCTTTGCTTATACTCTTGCATAGTGATGATGGGAACCTCCCATCCAGCCCAACGACGAACATCTTGTGTCATTTGCTTTTGAGAATATGAATAGTTAGGATTCCAGATGACACAGGATAAGGAATCTTGGGTGACCGGAATTCCTTCGCCGAATCCTGCCCATTGCCTATTTGAAAACCAGTGAAAGGATGTGATCGGAGCGCTTTTGCGCTCAATAGTTCGATTAAAAGCTAAAATACAATTGCCAAATGTGATCTCAGGTTCTGTAGATACAAAAGCTCCACGGTAGGCTTGTTCATGACGCACTTCTACTTGTTGTGTCTGCAAGATTCCCTTGAGCCCTGATCGGCTTGTGGCGTGGTAATAGAAAGCAGGCGATGTACCGCTGGACCGACTCCAGATATTGCCGATGCGTTGGTCTACTTCCTCAGGAGAGAGCCATTCTACCCTACCAGCTGTAAGACTCGGTTGATAGACTAAGTCAGCAAGTCCTTCTCGGACTCTTTGAAAATGGGGCACTTGAGAGTGGTTGAAGATTTGCACGAAGAAATCCTTCTCTTGAAGAGTGCTTTGCTCCCAATAACTTTTTAGTTCTACAAAAGGTGGGGATTGTTGTTCAGAGAGGACGTCCTTTACTAATAGGATGATTTCTTTAGGGGCATCGGGATAAGAGCTCTCAATCGTTTTGAAGATTTGAAAGAGTTGAACTTGGGAGTGCAATTGATTTGCGCGAACCATCGCCATGAGGAGGTGGCTACATCCTTCAAGGGTGTTGCCCTTTTTAAATTCTTGATGGGAGTAGTAAAGACCGATGAGGGTTTGTAGAGCAAAAGAGGCAATAGCAAGTTCTAAACCGCCATGTGTAGCTACAGCTAAGTAGAGGGCGTTGTTGATGATCTTTGCGCAGCATTCTGTTGCTTTTTGATAATTCCCTTTTTGTAGGTGATTTAGAAGAGATGCTGTTTCAATGAAAATGTCATGACCTGTAGAAAGCAGCATTCCTGCTGGATGGGCAAAGATTGTGCCAGCAAGAGAGGCGATGCTAATGCTTGTCTGAAAAAGCTGAAAGGCAATAGCCCTAGTTTCCCCTTGATGAATAGCAGTCACTAACTGAGATCCTTCTGTCAGGGAACGTGTTGTGCCCATTGCTAGCGAAATAGGAAGGCTTAATGGTCTATACAAACTAAAGAAGGGTAAAGAGGCGAGAGCGACTCGTTTGCAGGTTTGTGACCCTTTTGGTTCTTTTTCGTTTGTTTTTATGTCATTTGTGTATTCGCGATGATAATAGATGGGTTCTTGAAATTTGCAAACATCTTTAATTGACATAACTTTCTCAAATTAAGTTAATTCGTGTAATTATATCAATTAAAATGGAAAAAATAACACTAAAAACTGTGTTTTGTTGATTTAATATATTTATTTATAATTATTTGAGTGTGATTATAATGACAATAAATTAATTGTTCGTCTTTTTAGTGATAACAATCTGATGTCATTGTAAATTTATTTTATTTATGTAATCCGTTGATTAGTAGTTGTATCTGACTGTTTTATTAAATAGGTGTATTTATCAATTAATTGACAACTGGTATATTAAGGATTGGAGAGGGGGCAGAACCTCCACTCTTTCGATGAGGCTCACGACACAGCCAGTAGCTCACCGTGCCCGCACGGTGCACCAGCAGCCTTGTTTTTGACAGGGCTTTATACCCCGAGAGGGGTATAGCTTCCATAGGAGTTCGAAAGATCTAACCTATGTAAGCATAAAGGATGTTGCCTTGTGCAACATCCTTAAAAGAAGGTTTGTCCTTAAAGCGGTTCCTACTTATCCCTGTGGGCGGTCATGTGTACTGCTTGGGTAGGATCCATGCGAAGGAGTTCTCAAGGTACCAAGCCCTCTCAGAGAGGGCAAAGACGATAGGCCTTGTGTTATTCACAGCCTTTCATCTGCAAGCTTGAGAAAACAAACTTTCTTGACCTTCCCTCTGTATTATCCTTGCGAAGGTAAGGAAATAAACTCGGGGGGAGGGTTTTTTTATTTTTTCTGTAATTTTTCCCTAAGCTTGATGAAATAATCTAATCTTTTTGCCAGCTCCCTTTCAAATCCATATTCTTTGGGATGGTAGTATTCTTGCCTCCCTAACCCTTCAGGAAAATAATCCTGCCCTGAAAAGGCAAGCGGCGTGTCGTGATCGTATTGATACCCTTTGCCATAGCCCATTTCTTTCATAAGGGTGGTGGGAGCATTGAGAATGGTTTGAGGAGGGGAGAGGTGGGAGGATTTTTTTGCTTCTTCGCGTGCTGCGCCGTAAGCCGTATACAGAGAATTGCTTTTAGGGCTCAACGCAAGGTATACAACGGCCTGTGCGAGCGCAAGTTCACCTTCTGGGGATCCTAATTGGTCATAGGCCTTCCAAGCGTTAAGAGCTATATTCAAGGCTTGTGGATCGGCAAGTCCGATATCTTCCGAGGCCATGCGAACGATTCTTCTGCCGATGAATTGAGGGTCTTCTCCACCTTCGAGCATTCTCGCTAGCCAATAGAGCGCAGCGTCGGGATCAGATCCTCGTACTGATTTGTGCAATGCAGAGATTAAATTGTGGTGCCCTTCTGCATGTTTGTCGTAGAGGGCATTTCTGCGGTAGACGAGTTGCTGCAATCTGTTTTCATCGATAAGCTCGCCTGAGCTTGCTCCGTGGATGATATTTTCAATCATATTTAGAAGATGGCGGGCATCTCCTTGGGCGAAGGCGGTGAGATGGGTTCTTGCTGAAGGTGACAGGTTAAGCGGTTGAACCGCCTTTTCAAATTTTGTGACAATTTTATCCAGATCGGCAATCTCTAAAGGACGAACGGGAAGCACTCTAACACGAGAGAGCAAAGCATCATTGAGAGCAAATGAGGGATTTTCTGTGGTCGCACCAATTAGGATAATGGTTCCTTTTTCTAGAAAGGGGAGGAAAATATCCTGCTGGGCTTTGTTAAAGCGATGGATCTCATCGACAAAAAGGATAGCTTGTTGGGACAAAAGCGGGCGGTCTTCAATGTCTCCGATGATTTTTTTGAGGTCTGCGGCTCCACTGGACACGGCGCTAATAGTAATCAGACGCCCGTTGAACGCTTTAGCGTAGAGTCTAGCAAGTGTGGTTTTCCCGCAGCCAGGCGGGCCCCAAAGCAAGATAGAAAGGGGCCGCTGATTTTTCACGACGCCAAAGATAAATCCATCTTCGCCAAGGAGGTGGTCCTGGCCTACAATTTCATGCAAAGAAGTGGGACGTAATCTTTCTGCAAGCGGGATGGTCATGGCTAATCCTTTATTTCATGATTAGGAAGCGCCCAGTGCGGCTTGCGGAAAGCGTGGATGAAAAGGGGAATAGCACACATAACAACAAGCCCAGCGCCAAGTAAAAGAGCGTATACAGTGGTATTTCCTACCTTCATGTCCGCAGGTGGAACAAAGCAAAGGACAATGGCAAAACAAGAAGAAATAACACCCATGCTGCTAAATAACCAAATCCCTTTTTTCTGAAAAGGAACGCGGTAAGCTCTGGGAACGTGTGGTTTGGAGTAGCGGAGTTTGATCGCAGCGATGAACATCAAGATATACATGATTAAATAGCTTTGGGCGCTGAGCGCAGTCAGCATCCAAAATG
>JAHFKE010000055.1 GCA_023245515.1 Candidatus Levyibacteriota bacterium | reverse complement strand
TTACAATTTGATCCATCTCTTTATTAAGATTAAGAGATGGAGACAAACCTGTCAACTATTTTTCCAAATCAACAAATCGATACTGATATCCATCCAATCCATGACTTTCTTCTTTGATGACTTTAAAACCTAAATCTGAATAGTCCGGGAAAAAGGTGTCTGCACCATAATCACCTTCTACAAGCGTCAAATACAACCTGTCCACCAATCCCTGCTCCAGAGATTCCTTATAAATCTGTCCGCCACCAAAAATAAAAATCTCCTCAGATCCTGGATATTTTCGAGCAACCTCAACGCCTTCTTTCACTGAAGAAACAATCTCATGGGGCTGGTACGAAAGGTTTTTTAGCGATTGAGGATCTCTGGTGACGACAACATGAGTACGATTCGGAAGAAGTCTTCCGAGGGATTCAAATGTTTTTCTCCCCATCACAAGCGGATGTCCATTCGTCGTTTCGCGAACTCTCTTTCCGTCTTCAGGAATCTTAAAGAGAAGATCCTGATTCTTCCCAATCCCCCGCTTCTCGTCCATTGCAACAATAATTGAAACTTTCATATAGTATTCAGTATACAGTATTAAGTATACGGTATAAGCTTTTTAGAACTTTTTATTAAACCAAAAAGCAATTTATGAATATAGATTGTGCTATTTGCTAACTCATCAAATGCAGATTTTTCTAAATAACGTAAATCTTTCGCTATTAATAATTGATTTTGCAATTCTGTCGTTGATCCCAAAGATATATAGTAAAATTGTGCTTTTTCTTTATTTGTTTTTCTTGAAAAACCCTCAGCAATATTAGTCGTTATTGAAATAACACATCTCCTCATTTGATCAGTCAAGACATATGATTCTCTTTGTGGAAAACTAGAAGTTATTTTATAGATATCCAGCACGAGCTTGTGTCCTTCTTTCCAAGCGATGAGATCTGTAAAGCTTTGAATTTTCTGCATCCTTATACTTTATACTGCATACCTAATACGCAATACTACGCTTAGAAGCCTCCTACAACCGTTATATCCCCTTTGATCGGAGGATGTGGATCATAACCTTCAAGGGTAAAATCTTCAAAAACAAAGTCATCAATATTTTTTACCTTTGGATTTATCTTCATGGTCGGAAAGGGATTGGGCTTCCTCTTCAACTGCTCTTTAACCTGAGCGAAATGATTGCTGTAAATATGCGCATCTCCGAAGGTGTGTACAAATTCTCCAGGCTTAAGTCCGACAACTTGCGCAATCATCATAGTAAAGAGCGCATAACTGGCTATATTAAATGGAACTCCGAGAAAAGAATCTGCACTTCTTTGATAAAGCTGTAGGTTCAATCGATCACCAACAACATTAAATTGGTAAATTGTGTGACATGGAGGAAGTGCCATCGACTTACCAGGAGCTGCCATTTCATAAATAAATTCAGGATTCCACGCAGACACGACGATTGATTTACGAAAAGGCGTGGTCTTTAGCTCATTCAACGCCCATGCCAGTTGATCAACTGTTCTCCCATCGCTCGTCTTCCATTTTCTCCACTGGACTCCGTATACATTTCCAATGTCTCCCCATTTTTTAACAAAAGTAGAGGTGGCAGCTCGTGCCTTTATCTCTTCAACAAATTTTTCTTGCGTCATAAATTTCACCTCACCCTTTTCATGCGCCTTTTTATAATTTTTATACGCCCATTCATCCCAAATATGCACATTATTGTCTATCAGATACTTAACGTTTGATGATCCCTGAATGAACCAAAGTAGTTCGTAAATGATCGCTTTGAGAAAAACTTTTTTCGTAGTCAAAAGCGGGAAGCCTTGGGAAAGATCGTAGCGAGTTTGTCTCCCAAAAACACTTCTGATGGTGACACCGGGAGCATTAAAGACAATCTTGTCATTGCCATTTTTGAGAATATCTTTAAGAAGGTCTAAGTATTGATATTCGGCGTGTTTGATTTTCATAAACTATTTATAAGCCTACCAGTAAAATTTAACAATAGATCAAAATATGTCAGTTCCTACAACTAATGCTTCCCTCACCGCCTTTTGTCTCAATTCCTGCATATCGCTCTCTGCTTCAAGGAATTTTTCTAGTTCCTCTCTCCTAACCCACTTATACTCTGCATGCTCATTGCTCAATATTATTTTAAAGATCTTTGCGCTTACTTTGAAAAAAATCAGAACCAAACCATGCGCATTCTCAACATCAAACGGGAGCCGATATACACTAGTAAGCTTCCCAACCTTAATATCGCTGATACCCCCTATCTCTTCTATGAGTTCTCTTTCTAAAGCTTCCTCAAAACTCTCATCTCCATCAATTCTGCCACCGGGCATATCCCAATAATAGCCATCATTTTTTACTCTTTTCAACAACAAAATACTGCTATCTCGGACGATAATTGCTTTTACCCCGATATTGAAGGATTTCATATGAAGACGTTTATACCTGCTTTTCTTTCTTTGTGGTCGTTACGCGTCCACCCTGCCATTGTCCACGATACATGTTGCCCCCTCCGGCAACTTCGTGGAATTGAATATGAACGATGCGTGCCCCCATCTCAATAGTCACCTCAACAGATCCTTCATTGGATAGTCCAAACGTTAATCCCCCACAGTATCCGGGAGGACATTGACCTGTGCGGATAAAGAGTCCGCTTCTATATGTCGTGGAACGAGGCGTAATACTTGCAGTTAAATTATCAGGCATATTAACGGTTTCAATGGTTTTTATCAAGTAAAACTCTCCCGGCTTTATCGTCACACTTCGAGTCTCTCCCGCAACATATTTCTCAACCAGCTCAACCTCTGCAGTATGTCGCTCTGTAACACCGAGAAATGCCTTCCCTGAAATTTTATAGATCTCCCCTAACTGCAAATCAAAACCTGCTCCTTCAGGGTTGGTCAACTCACGCTCATTCAAGCCCTCAACGAGTTTCTGCTTCTCAACTAATTCCAGTAATGATTTTGGGCCTAATACCATAAATAGTTTGAACGTCCCTTAGTTCTTAACTCTTACTTCTTTATTCTACGTAAAATATCTTCTGTTACTTTTTCAACCGCCTGTTCAGCATTAATCACAGTGAATTCTTTTGGAAATTCCTTCATCAACCATTCATATCCCTTAATTGCCCTCTTCAACTTAGCCCCATCCTCATAGATCTCTTTTGCGCCATCTCCCGAGGCAATTCTCTCAAGTGCTGTTTTTAACTTTACATCCAGATAGAATGTAACGTCAGGAACGATGAACTGATGATAAAAAGAGAGAATGCTTTGAGCTACCAGGCTCCTTTTGATAGCACCGGACTCAACTGACTCCTCCTTATCAAGAAGACCATAGGGAATTGCCGACCAATAACATCTGTCTGAAATGACGACCTTACCCTCTTTGAGCGCAGGGATGACCACTTCCTCATGATGCATTTGACGATCAGCGCTAAAGAGATATTGAAAAGCAATGGGCGAGATACCCGTCTGACCATATAAAACCTCCTGGATCAACTTACCTATCAAACTCCTTTTGTCTTTCCGCGGCTCACGTGTCGTCACGACCTCTCTTCCCCGCTCCTCAAAATACTTCTTGATAAATTCTACCTGAGTTGTTTTACCGCTCCCATCAATTCCTTCAAGAACTATATAAAGACCCTTGTAAGGATTTCTTTTAAAATCAATGTCGAACTCTATGTGATATTTCATTTTTCCTCATGTATCCTGCTCTCCTCAGGCCCTTGTTGAAAAACATACTTTGCTTCTTTCTTCTTCACATAAGGGACATCTGCCGGAGAAGAAAGCTCCTCAAAAGTCATAGCGCAAATACGCATACCCGCAGACAGTTTTATCGCCATTCTGCCTAAATTCCCAAGCTCAAGAACTGGCTTACCATCCCATCCCGGATCAAATATCGATGCTGTCGAGTGGACTACCAAACCGAGACGGCCCAAAGATGAACGGCCCTCAAGACGACCCATCAAATCAGCGGGAATCTTCACCGATTCAAGAGTCACCGCCAAGACAAAATCGCCTGGCTGCATAATAAAACTCTCACCGTCTTTAACCTTTATAACTTTTGTGATTTCGTTGCTGTAGTCTTTTTTTGAAGGATCTATATAAGGATATTTACTGTGATCAAAAACCCGAAAAACATTCCCCAAGCGAAGATCTATAGAGCAAGAGCCAAGTTGAGTTCTTAGATCGGGGGAAGGCTTTATGATAATCCTTTTTGAACTCAATGATTTTTTAATATCTCTATCTGACAAAACCATGCAAAAAGTTTACCACAACATCTTACAGTTAACAATTGACAATTAACAAGCAAGCTTCCACAATTAATTTAATAAACGGACTAAAAAATCTAATGCTCACTTACCTTTCAAAAGAATTGCAAAAGATAGACCAAAAAAGAACTTCCAGCCTTGTCGTTTTTCTCTTGATCCTGGTTTTTGCTCCTATAGTGTTCTCCAACATGAAATTTCCTGAAGTAACCCATCAATCTCAGCCCCTTGCCGTTCTTGCCATGCAGGACTCTGCAGTGCTCGCATCAGCTTCAGCTGTAGCATCTGCTTCAGCAACGCCTGGTACAAAGAGTCAAGCGCAAGCAAATGCATCAGGAGAAAAAGACTATTATCCCCAAACAAATCTTTTGATATTTATCATCCCTCTGGGAATTCTCTTTCTGACAATCTTTTTTGCCTAATGTACTCTTGACACATCTTTATTTCTTCTATACGATAAATGTAACTATTCTTATAGTAGAGCTATATGCCATTTCTTAACAAAAAAAAGTTGCTTTTAGGACTTGCCTTTTTCTCCCTGCTTATCGTAAGTATCCCTCTCACCATCTCTTTATTTAACAAGCCTCAGGAAACAAGAAGCCGTGCCTCAGGATCAACGACCCTCTCATTTAATCCCACCTCTTCAGCAGGTAGCCCCATTCAAAAAAACGTCGGAGATGACGTGTCTATAGACTTAATGGTAAACCCAGGAAGTAATTTAGTAACTTTCCTACGACTGCAGATAACATTCGATTCTACCAAACTACAACTCGCTTCAAATCCGTTCGTAGTAAATTCAATTGCCTTTCCTGTCGTAGTCGAAGGACCCATCACGACGGCTCCAGGAACTATCTTAGAATCTCTCTCTGTAGGCTCAGACTTCACAAAGGCAATCCAAACTACTGTCAAAGTGGGAACATTAAATTTTAAAGCCATCGGCAATACAGGAGGAACACCGACTGTGGTCTCATTTGGAAATCTGAGCCAAGCACTCTCGGCAGGACCGAACGATCAAGCATCTGAAAATGTACTTTCCACAACTATTCCTGCGAATATAACTATTGGCGGACAAGGCACCGGAACTATAAGCGGAACCATAACCCCTCACCCTACCGGCACAAGCACCATCTTGTCTTTCAAGATTTTGCTGCATGGTGTAGGATCAGGTGGGGATAACGCAAATGACGATTCTGAGTTGAGTAATAAAAACCCACTCCATCCTCAAAGAAATCTTGCCGTTCAGGTTTTCGATCAAAATAATCAACTTGTCAGCAGTAGCTCTTCTTCTATCGTGTATCAGGAACAAGGTGGCACCTTCCTGGGAACAGTAGATCTTGGTCCGGGATTTACCACAGGAAACTATAACCTAAAAGTCAAAACCGATGGCTATTTACGCAGGCTCATCCCAGGTATTCAAAGAATAACCAATCTCGAAGAAAATACCATACCTGATACTGATCTTGTCGCGGCAGATGTAAACAACGATAATACCCTCAATGCGCTAGATTATAATGCCCTTCTAGATTGCGGCTATGGTGCTCTTAATCCTTTGCCCATGGAGGACGCAAGCTCTCTTTTCGTGACCCAAGCCTGCCAGGCGCATCAACCACCAAGACTCATCGATACCGACGACAACGGCATAATCAATAGTCCTGACTTCAATCTATTCTTACGAGAACTTTCCGTACAAAAAGGCGACTAAAACAATGATGAATCAATCAAACAAAAAAAAGTTGCCCTTGCTTGGTTTTGTCTTACTTGCATATGCTGTTTTTCTCATTCCAGTATCAATAATCAGCTTGCAGAACAAACAAAACACTCAAGGAAGAGCAAGTACCCAGACAACTCCTATACCCTCACCTACATCCGTAGCTACTACGACAGCGGGCATTCCCCCGCTCGAATTAATGTCACTCCCTACAACCTGCTCAACAAATGCGCCTGTTGACGTAGAAATCATCCTTGACAGATCAGGGAGCATGAATGATAAAACTGAGGGCACTGATCCAGCCAGGCCCACAAAAGTTGAGGCTGCTAAAACAGCCGCAGTTAAATTTGTTGACTTTATGAGCCAGAATGTACAAAGTCGCTTGGGACTTACGACGTTCGCGAGCACGGGGAACCTGGATCTTTCTCTGACAAGCAACTATGGCTCTGTCAAAACACAAATTAATACCGTCACAGCAAATGGGGGGACTTGTATCGAATGCTCTATCAATAAAGCTAACGCTGATATTCAAGCCGTGGGAAGACCAAATATCAAAAAGGCTGTCGTCCTCCTTACAGATGGTGTAGCAAATTTTATTGACGGGAGCTCACAGCAACAATCCCCACAGATTGCGGAGCAAAAAGCTATGGCCGCCGCAATAGCAAGTCGTACCGCAAATGGAACAGTATTCTTTACCATTGGTCTTGGGGCTGATGTGAATGCACCATTCCTGCAGCAAATGGCTATCGCAACAGGAGGCAAATACTACTTCCCTCCTACAACTGAAAGCTTAGATGCAATCTACACTGAGATATCTCAGATTATTGCCAAAGGATTAGTCAGCGGTAGCATCTTCAAAGATACCAATACAAATGGCGTGATGGACCCCAATGAAACCAAAATGCCAGGCTGGACAGTTGAGATTGTCTCCACAACAAATGCCCAGTCCAACACCACAGCTCTGACCGACAATACAGGCAATTATTCTATAGCAGGTCTTTGTGATGACACCTATACGCTCAGGCAGATTGTCCAACCCGGGTGGATGCAAACCTTCCCTGCTAATGGAGCGAACCACACTATTACTGTTGCAAATGGAAACTCTATTACAAATAAAGACTTCGGTGTTGGGATTTCGAGATGCTCTGACCTGATTGACAACGACAACAACGGCTTTGCTGACAGCAAAGACTCGACCTGCCACACTGATGGAAATCCGAATAATCCGGTATCTTACGACCCTAAAAAAGATGGTGAGCATGGAGGAAATACCTGCGCTGACTCGAAAGACAATAATGGAAATGGACTTATAGACGGAGCTGATCCGATTTGCCACACTGATGGAAATCCTGACAATCCTACCT
>JAHFKE010000054.1 GCA_023245515.1 Candidatus Levyibacteriota bacterium | reverse complement strand
TTTTTGGTTTTCATTTTAAAGTTCAAGGAGAACGACCAGATTTAGGAGTAAAATTTGTTATGGTTGAAGATGAAAATGGAACAATAATTGAATTTTTTGAACATAAATCTCCTAAACATCTCACTGAAGATTTGATGGATTTCCAACAAATTGGAATAAAGCACATTGCCTTTGTGGTCGATAATATAGATGAGATTATGAAGAAGGCCTTAACGGCTGGTGCGAAAGTCATTTGGCCAATTAAAAAGGGTGTAACCATAAAAAGACTTGCATTTATTGCCGACCCTAACGGTATTCCGATCGAACTAGCAGAAGTTTGATGGCTTTATAGTCGGGCTCTATTTCTTTTCTATTATTAAATAATATGGCATTAATAATCTCAGCAGATGAAATAAAAAAAGAATTACCAAATTATTCTCCAGAAAGAGTAGAAGATTTTCATCACGAGTCAGCAAGAAAAGCAGACAAATTGTTTACAAAAGCTCTAAAAGATTCTTCATATAAAGAGGTGATTCTACTAAGTGGTGGAACAGCTTCAGGAAAAACTGAATTTCTAGACACTCAGTTAAAAAATAAAGATCAAATTATTATGGACGCGACTTTATCTACAGAAGAGTTTGCAAAAAATAAAATTAGAGAAATTATTAAGGTTGGCAAAACTCCTATTATTTATTCAGTAATACCGGATGATCTGAAAAGATCTTTTATCGCCTTTCTTAGTAGAGAAAGAAAGTTTGGTGACAGACATTTTTATAAAACGCATGCAGGATCAAGAAAGGCCCTTTTATGGATAGTAAAAAATTATCCAAATATTGAAGTTCATGTTATCGAGAGCTCATACGATGTAAGCCATAAAATGCAATTTGATGAAGTTAAACTATCTAACAACCAAAAAGTCATTGATTATTTAACAAGACTACAATTGACTGAAAATGATATAATTACTGTGGTGAGTACTTTGAGAAAGTAACTATTATGCAAAAAATAAGATATCAAACAGATCAAAATAATCCAGCAATCCGTGCATACAGTGAAGCTGTTGAGAAAGGTATGAGAAATCAACATGTGCTTCCTTATCAAGGGAAATGGGCTGTAGCAAACTTGGGTTCAGAGAAAGTAGATCGTGTATTCAATAATCCACAAGAAGCAATTGAATATGCAGATTCAAATGCTGCTCAAGGTACGGCAGTTTTCGTACACGGTTCTGACGGACGCATAAAAGAAAGAAAAGATTATTGAATTTTTTGACGAATTTCATCCAATAGATTAGTCATCTTCAGGCAATTCAGATTCGAATTTATATATCAATTCTCTGTAATTGGCTACCGCAGTCAAACCTCTGATATACTTTATTTATGAAGAAAATTTTGCTTGATGGAAAAGAAGTTGAGCAGCTTGATCCCGAAAGTCTTCCGGTGCTTATCCACGGCAGAGAAGGTTCAGGTGCTTCTCTCTATACGATTTGCCTTGCTGCTAAATGGCATTCACAAGGTTATGAAATTTTATTTCTTTGTGGTCACCCAATGGCCGAGCAAGAATTTGCCAGAGAGGTAGCTAGTGATTATGTTAATGCCAAATTTTATACACAAGAAAAGACTGATGACTTTCTTGCCGCACTCGAACAAGATGTTCATCATAAGACTATTGTCGTAGTTAAAAATATTGAATTGTTTGACACTAATATATTAGATGTAGTTACTCCTATTCATAATCTCATTGTTTCAGGGGATGTAAATCAATCAAAAATTAAAGATATTCTGATAAGGAAGAAATTTATTACTGAAGTATATTTTTCTCCATTGGAGGGTAAAGAAATTCCAGAGCTTGAGAAATTTCATGGGTTTGTTGCGTCAGAAGATTATACAGGAGTTACTCAGCTATCGGAATAATAATCACATAGCCTTTTTATCCTGATAGGGAGTCAGATGTAGATTTCTTGCTGAAATGCAGTTCATAGATTATGCTTAGAGTGATGAAGATATTTAAGATAAATTATGTCTACTGGGCGATGGTTCTGAATGTCATTACCGTCCTTGCGCTCGCTCTCATGGAGCTTTCGGGCAATAATCAAGGGTATAATCCTCAATCAGCACTCTTTATCGCCTATCAATTTATCATTCCGGTTATCGTCTGGTTTCTTTGTATTAGGGCGAGGAAGAAGCAATTGAAGAATAAGCTGACGTTCAAACAAGGAATGCGCGAGGGTATACTCCTCGGGCTGGTATTCGGTCTTACGTCCCCATTCATTTTTCTGGTTTATTATACGATGGTGAACCCGGGTATCGTTGAGTGGCTTAGACATGGCTCTTCTGACCCGACGTGGTGGGTAATAGGAAAAGATATGCTGCTGAGCTTGATAGTATGCTTCGTCACGGGCTTACTTCTCAGCCCACCAATTTCCTTTTTACTCATGAATAAATGGAAAAAGCACCTGATGGGTATGTTGAATTGAAATATGAATGCGGATACATCCGCGAGCGTTGCCGCGAGGCATCTTTATTCACATTCTTTTCACCACCAGGTGCTTAATCCTTGTTGTTTGTATTACAAAAAGTTATCACCCCTTTCTGGGATGGAGTGGTTGTGGTCAGCCGGCCGCAGCGACGCCGAGTGGGGTGCCCCGCTCCATGGAAACGAGAGCCTGGATCCGGCGCAGCACGACCTGCCGGTTGTTGGAGTCGGTGATCAGCACGCGACCATCGGCCCACACCTCGACGGTGGAACCGTCGAGCAGCTTGAGCTGGACGGCGCCTCGGTTCAGCGGACTGCCGGACTCGTGGAGGCTGATCTCCTCGGCCGACCCGTCGAACGTGTTCCGCAGCACGGTGCCGGACGTTCCGTAGATGCGATCTACCATCTTGCTTTCCTTCCACTATCCCACATATCGTGGGTCACCAGGGCGTTTCCCCAGTGATTTGCCAGGTGAATCTCGGCCTTTCGGTCGTGAGTTCTCCTCTCTTTCTAGTCGAATCGAGCCAGTCTCCATCGATCATGAGACGATTACGGCCCGTAGTTGAGCTTTGCACCCAACGTTAATAGTAGTGCTTACTGCCCTGCCACGCAGCGATTGCGGCGATCACGCCCACGGACACGAGCATGACCCCACCGATGGCTGTCACTGGTATCGTGTACGTTTTGAATCCGATGACGAGGGCGGACAGGCCGAGTACCACGAGTAATACCAAGACGGCATAGATCGTTTGTCGTACCTCGAGCTCGCGTCGCTGCTCCTCGGCAAAGCGTGCCTGGAGGATCTGGGTCTCACTCATGATACTCCTCTCCGATTTTGCTTTTTTGAGATAACTTCCTGAGTGAATAGGGCCCTACCTAATATCGAACGGTAGTAAGCAGGACTCTATTCACTCAAGTTAACTTTTTGTAATGTTAAAGAACAAGGATGAAATTGTAAATCAAAAGAATAGTATCGCTAATTGACACTTTTTTTCTTTTTACAGGCTATAAGTATAGCAGAAAAAGGCACAATTATCAATCTTATAAGACTAAAACTATATCTACTTACATTCCCTCATGAGCTAGTTATTCGCAAATTTTATAGACCACGACGATCCTTTAGTCTAACTGTGACCTTTGGTATAATGGAGAATATGAAGACAGCGAATATGCCTATGATTCATTTTGAAACAACCTTATATAAAATAGGTGCATGGACTATTCTCAGGTTGCCTGAGGATGCCTCGGCACAACTCCCCTCAAGGGGTATGTTAATGGTTAAGGGATCCATCAATGGCGTTCCTTTTAAAACTTTGCTTGAACCAGATGGGAAGTATGGACCAGGGCTAAAGCCAAGTCACTGGTTCCGTCCTGATGAAAAGTTGCTGGATGACGCTAAGGCCACCGTGGGCGATACAGTACAAGTTTCACTTACACCTACCAAAGAATGGATAGAACCGGAGGTGCCGGTTGATGTGCAGAAAGCTTTAGCAACTTCCCCTAAAGCCGAAGCTTTATGGAAGGATATTACCCCAATGGCTCGTTGGGATTGGGTTCGCTGGATACGCGCTGTCAAAACTCCGGAAACGCGCCAAAAGCATATTGAAGTTGCTCTGGACAAGCTCAACAAAGGAATGAGAAGACCATGTTGTTTCAATCGTAGTCTTTGTAGCGAACCTGCTGTCTCGCATAATTGGGCGCTCCTCGAACCGATGCAATAGCCCTGCTACAAAATGGAAGTTACAACAATGCGCCTTTGAGGAGTCTAAATTCCTTCTTCGTGTTCCAGATTTCTAGAAGCTTATCAAAGTTATCGTCAGAACTTTGCATTAACCTTGCCAATGCATCAATTTCTTGCAATTTTTCCTCTGAATTTTTGTCAAAATTATGCAGCATCGTCATTTCAGGATGGTGTAAATACAAAATTTCATTATTCATCAAACAATGAAAATCATAAAACAGCTCCCGTGCAATAGCTATCAATCCTTGAAAACCACCAGCATTCTTAAAATGATTACCATCCTTCTTGCTCTGTCGTACTGCCAACCACACGTCAGCTGACCAATTAAATTTTCCCTCCGGAATATCATACATATCAAAACCTGTTCTATGTAAACTACCATCTACATCTAGAGTTATCCATCGTTCAGTTGCTTGATCCCAATATTGTGTTACCCAATGATCCCAAGCATCGTTGGTCCCCTCAAAGTATCCTGCAAAGCCTGATCGTACACGAGCGGGAATGCTTTTGGCTTTGAGAACAGACGCCATGAGTATTGCTACATAACGACAAGTCAAAACGACTTTATCCTCAACTCTTCGCCCCACTGTTAATCCCTGTGGATCTCGGCGAAACAACTCCGCCAACATAGCAGCAGTTGTAGCTAAATTATCATCTTCCGCTTGCCTATACCATGGAGCCTTTGTCATATCACCATACTTCAAATCAGCATTTGTCCCTATATTACCCGCATCTAGAGTTGTACGATGGATAAAGTTTTTTCGAAGCAGTGCCCCCAACTCGCGCACGTCGCCAGGCAAGGTCTTTAAATAACTTTCGTACAAGCCCGGATAAGTAAACAGCCCATATTCCAGATAGTGATCGAGTGTTTTCTGCTGCATGGGAGTAGTATACCATGCTTCGTCACGATAAATTCCTTTACATCATATTTTTTCATTTTAAAATAAAAAAATATAGTAAACAGAATCGATGCGATTCTTGACGGAAGGAATCGCCTTATTGCTTTGGGCGACCGATTGGCAGAACTCGGGTGTGGGGTCAGCCCTTTACTTCAACACTCTTTGCTGAGCAGAAACAGTTGTACAACCAGCTCTACGAAGGCTTCAGCCCTGAAGCACATAAGTTACTCTAGCACCAAGAGGGCGTTGCCACCCAGGCACTTGCTCTCTACAACATTGAACCTGCATAAATTCTTTTAGTTGTGTAAAATTTCATGATCGTCTTGCATTGGAAAAGACTCGCCTCATCAAAGGGCTCAAGCCTCTGGTATAATAGACCCCATGTTAGAGCGACCATATAAAAGAATATTTGCAGAGATTGAAAAGGCAGCTTCTTCACCTATTGCTTCATACACTTACTTTCGTAATACTACTGCTGAACACGGACTTGATCCTATTTTTTATACTCCTATGGCGATAACTTCGGGTGGATTTAGTAAGGATACGAGCTTGTCTTATGGAGAGGTAGTCGAAAGAAATACGAGATATGCTGAAGTTGTAGGAGAAAATTTGATAAGGACTATTCCCGGTACTACTTCTGAAGATTTTCTTATACCTTCAGAGCTGGGTAAGGTTAAGGGATGGGGACAAGCTGATTATTTGATGTTCTTTATGCATAGTATTGCCGGACTTGATTCTAGGGAAGCAGGTATTGTCGAGGCAAATATCGGACTTTCTGAAGTTAGTCAAATGCCGGGATTTACAGAGCCAGCTCTTTCCTGGCAAGATAAATGGCAACAAGGCTACAGGCATATACCGGAACGATATGCTGCCATTATAAGGGAACGTGGATTAGCCAAAGGGACAAATGGGGCTGATAAACCAAAAAATATACAGGCAAATATTCTAATTCTCGATCCTCGAGTTTCGCTAGGAACGAATGCTGAAAGATATTTTGGAGACCTTCTAGGTATAGGTGAACATGTTGTTGCGATAGATGATCCAAGTGATGAGTTAATTATTTATCGGAGGGAGTTGCAAGATCTCGGTGCAGATCCTGCTATATTAACAGCGAAAAATCAAATATCAGGAAGGCAAAATCAAACTAATTCTTTGCAATTGAGATCTGAGGGTTATCAGTTCAGAAAACCTGGTGTTTTGACTACAATTTGCGAGAAAAAAGACCGAAGGATGTCTAAGCCTCAATGGATGCTTGAGTCAGCTCGCACTTCCGGGGAGAATTGGGCTGAATACGAAATGCGATAAAATAATTATTTTACTCTCAAAGGATAATGTTACATTTTTTTGGCATAAAACAATAGCGGAAGGAAGTAAGCGCTTCGATAATCCCCCTTTGGTCCTAGAATTTACTAGCCTGTTATCTTTGAGGCGAAGGGTAACTTGCGCACTACGTAGGCCAGGAGAAATGAGATGCCTGAAACAAGGAGAAACCATAATGGATCGTACCATACTTGGTGAATAATCTGTGGATTATCTTTAAAGAGAGGAGCTTCGATAAAATCCCAGGCTGTCTCAAGAACGATGACGTGAACGAAGAAGACAAAAAAGGAAAGATGTGAAAACTTCTTAATACCGTGCCCGAGTTTCAGTTGGCTTAAAAAGTAATAAAGAGAGGGTGTCAGAAAAAGTGTATAGAAGAAAACACTCGGACGCCATTGTGAATAGAACGATAAATAATTGTGTGTTTTGAGATAGAAATATCTTCCCTCAAAAAAGATAAACAGTCCCGTGGCGACAGCCATCAATGTTATTACTGAAATCCATTTCTTGATAAAAGTCATAATCCTCTCGTGATGATGCGAAGCACTTACTCCCAAGAAGAAAACAAAATAATTAAGAAGAACTATATTGATAGGATAGAAAAAGGGTACTGCGTGTGCGTAATAATCCAAAGAGAGCAAGATGAGCTGAAGTGAGCCCAGGACGAGAAGGATGCTCTTTTTTGAAAGTGTCTGGTAATATCGGTGGATAAAAGGAAACAGGAGATAAAAGATAAGTAATGAGGGGATGAAGTAGAGTTGATAGGATGCATTTCCTCCGAGTAGTGTCTGGAAAAAGTTGATTTTGTGATGGGTGTAGACGAAGAAATAGTAGATGGCACTCCAAAAGACATAGGGAATGAGAATCTTATTGAAGCGTTTCTTAAGATACGTAAGATAGTTGGCATGAAAAGGATAGTTCAGTTCGAGGACGAAACCTGAAATAAGGAAAAAGAGAGGTACGG
>JAHFKE010000053.1 GCA_023245515.1 Candidatus Levyibacteriota bacterium | reverse complement strand
CGACAATATCTATCTACTAACTCTGCAAAACTTTCCACATAAAGAATGTCATAAGCGGGAATTTTCGTGTATCATAAACGTACTGACCCGATTAAATCGAGGCTGATGTTTTCGTATGGAAAATGAATCTGTTTTTAATGAGGTTATAAAATCGATCCGATTGTCAGAGATGAGTCCGGGGAAAAAGACGACTATCTTCTCTATCGTCTTTGTTCTTCTTTTCTTCGGGGGAATGTCTCTCCTGGTAACGCTGTCCGGTACAAATACTATTGATGCGACATCCCTAACACCCACTCCGGAGCTACATTCCTTCGAGAATGAATATCAAAACCAACCAGGCGTAGCCGGAACATCTACAGCACGTGAACAATATGGTCCCGCAAACCCACCGTCTTCCTCTTCCAAATCAAACCCTACCGCAACTTCAGGGACTACGACCATACCAACTTCAGCAGCTACGACGACACCGGTTCCTACCTCCGCTCCGACTGCCACACCAACCACAGGTACTACCCCAACCCCCACGGCGACACCCACTTTGACTCCTACACCAACTGAAACACCTACCCCAACCCTCACTGATACTCCCACGCCAACACCCTCGCCTGCACCATGAGTTTACTCTCGAATCTATTCATTATTCATAATACTTACAATAGTACCTTGCTACGTAGTGGAAGACTTTTGCGGAAAAAGTTGTATAGATAGTGGCCAATCCAGAAGTAGTCTTGGCTATAGCAAACTCTCTATCTGTTCGATAGCCTCTTTTGTGTGGCGGAAGAGGACGGTCTTCATCCCCAAAGCTTTTGCGGTTCTGATATTGTCGGGACGGTCATCTATATAAACTACTTCCTCAGGACTTACTTCCAAACGTTGTAGCGCCACTCTAAAAATACCTTTATTGGGCTTTCTCATTCCCTCCTCAGCGGAAATTATCATCATGTCAACAATCTTGTCGAGATGATACTTCTCTATATAAACCCCACGGGAGTCCGACCACGCGTTACTGAGAATTGCTACCTTATACTTTTTATGCATCTGCTGTATAAATGCATACAGCTCTGTGTTCAATCTGTCGCCTGCATGAAAGTCCTCTTGGAGCTGATCAACTTCGCCTTGTGTCAGCTTAAATTTCTTTCCGAGATCCGACCACGTTGTTTTATATTCTATCTGACCCACAGTCGCAAGCTTAGCAGAACCTGTCCGGTACACTTCATGTGTTAGCTGGCGTTTGGTAAGTCTAAGTCTACCCAACCAAAAGACGCGAGCTGATTTGTCCATCTCCCTTATCAGAACGCCTCCGACATCAATAATAATAGCTTTTACTTTCATGCGATTTATGTTCGTTCTTCGATATATTGCGCAAGTAACTGCTTCGTCGAGTCATTTTTTATAAAAATTATCACCCAATGTTTTTCAACGCCGTTACGCAGAAGTGCTTCATGTCTGTGATTACCGTCAACAATCTCCATCGGATGCCAGTAGTCAGTAATGATGAGTGGGGGAGGGATGTATTCATCTTCAATCATAAGCGAGAGCCCCGATACGCGCTCTTCCCACGTATCGAGAGTCTCACGATCCTCTAGGGGCTCGGGTCCCTCAATTCTATTAAGCAGCAATAGAGGAATCTCGATAAGATCGAGAAGGATGGGGGCTTCTGTTTTGAGCGCAGTCGCAAGTCCATGATTACCTTCCCTCAGCAAATACCCATACACCCATTCTTCAAGTAAGCCTTTTTTCTTGGCAATCATAGCATTCTCAAAAGAATGCACAAAGGGAAAAGGCAACTTCCTGCTCACATTACTTTTTCTCATCAAAGCCATTGTAGATTTTTATCGACAAACAGTCAACGTCAAACACAGTCGCAGGCCGAAGGTGCTCTTGAGTATCATAAAGCCTACTGGTTAACCGGCTTCGCGCTAACCCTTTAATCCTTAATCGTTAACTCTTTAACTCGTCAACTGCATTACTTGAAGACTTCGCATTCTGACCCTTGCCTCTTTTTCGCATCCATATCTCACAAACCCCTGCCAGAGCCAGATTAAACACTGTACCAGCCGCACTTCCCGCAACTATCTTATCAGGATTTGCTGCTATAGCCTCGACAATACCTGCATCTCTTACCTGCGAAAATATATTGTACAGTATGGGAGTACCCACAGTCAGAGTATCTCTAGCACGGTTGGGAAGTAGCCTGTCAGACAAGAAATAAAGCCCTGTTACATTGTTATTCATACTCACGCCTTCCCTTTTTGTCAGGCGGAGGTTTTGAGCAGTAAGAACAGCATACGAAAGCGTATTGATAGCAATTGCTGCCCCTACTGCAACACCCTTTTTAGCATCGGGTATCTGATCAAGAAAAGGTACGATTTTTTCATATACCGTAACCCCCGCTTTGATTCCCAAAGAAGTAATTGCCAATCCCGTTGAGAGAACTGTAGAGAAGAGCAATTTCTTACCTGTAATCTTATTGATCTCGTCAGGGGTATAGCCCACATCTCTGTAGGCTTGCAGACGCTCCTCTTTAGTCAAGCCATTAAAGCGGCCTGCTTTCACCTTAAAAACCAAACTGGCCCGATCATAAAAACTATAATTTCCCTGTTTCTCATTAAGGCACCTACTGTCTTCGAATAAAAATTCACGACGTACTTCACTAATCTTTTGTTGATCCTCCGGACTAAATACCTGTGCTTCCTCCGAAAAATCAGGCTGACGTTTTTGCCTCAGATACTCTAAGGCAGCTTTTTTGGTTTTTCTGCGACTACCGTCTTCGGGTGTATAGAGACGTGCAAATTCTCTTGCTGCCTTCCTGTCACTCTTAGCTTTGAGCACATGGGAGGCAAAGATGTCTGCAACCTCTTGAACAGTTATATTGGCAGGGACTAATTTTGACTCTTTTTCCACTGCCACAGTATATAGACTTAAGACATTACAATCAAACGTAAAGTAGGCAAATAGCAATACTACATGAGACAGGTGAAGTTAGGATGATTCTTATCCGCTTTGAAAAATCCTCCCCATTCAGTAACAGTAAATCCGGTGCGCTCAAATCCTGAAAACTCAGGCGCCTCCACTTCCATCTTCTTGTCTAGTGTCTTGAAATAAAAGCTGACCCGAAGCAGACTGTCAGGACTTGGTTTTATTGTCAAAGGAGCGAGATAATTGATCTGACCTTCAGGGACAATACCCACGAAATAGTAAGGGGAAGCGGGCAAAGCTTTCACCCAATACTCACTGAATTCACTGCTTTCTTTTTCATTAAGACCCATCCGGGGGAGCACTGTTGCGAAAAGACTCGCAAGCTCCTTACTGGTCACGACATAGCCAGTCTTGGGTTCTATGATAAGGCTATCGGAAATTGCTGCCTCCCAGTAAAGATACGGGTATGTCTTGCCTTGATTAACAATCCTTCCATCAGGATATGCCGTAACATCCCATCCGCCCTTAGGATAAAGCGGAATAGTATAATTCATTTCACCTTTTGGCTCAACGACTACATGCACCTGTGTTCTCTCTTTCGGATAAAGATAGACAGCAGGCTTACACCATATGCTGAACCACTTATTCCCAGTTTCCACATTGAAGGTTTCGAGCTGAAGATTCTTCTCGCCTTTGGCATTCTTCACATCGACAATTTTTTGATCTTCAGCACCAGGCCTGGCACATGACATTGACATCTGAGGCGGTATCGTCCCGGTAAAATCTCTCATCCTGAAGTAAACATCAAAGGGCATAGTATCTTTATTCTCCGCTTTCGCGCATTCGGACTTGGACGCCCTGCAGACATAAATAAGCTGATCATTAGGAATGCCAAAACATGAATTGTCTGTCATCCACAAAAAGTCCTGCCCTGGCTTGCATAAGTCTGGACTGACACCGGCAGCTATAGCTGCTATCTCATGATTATGGTCCGTTGTGTTAAGAAAAATCCTTCCCTCACCCGTGGATGGATTTGCATACTGATCAGGACCAGCAGGATCGACATGCTTGCCCTCCCATTGGTAAATATTCGACTTGAGTAGGCCATATACTTCACCGTTAAAAGTAATTTGCTTGTCAGCAAGAGGATGACAGTCAGCACCGTCACCGCTATCACAGCAAGCATATGAAGAGGGAATCGGACTTTTAGGAATTATCACCTGGATACCTCCTATGACGATCATACCCAGAGCGGCGAACAGGAACATAGCGGCAACAGCATAGATCATTCCCGCGTTGATCGACCCGCGGTTCCACAGCTTCATAGAAGATTTTTTAACACCTTTTTTGGGCTTCTTCAGTTTCATGCATTAAGGACAAGAGATTCTATTTCATTATGTATATGATCTTTTCCCTTGTCAATGCTTTAGTCGACAAATCAAAATAAGTTGTACAAAATCACGTAGGATTTTTGGTGAAATTCGAGACGCTAATTGGCGAGGGTATGAGCACATACCTAAGCTGATTAGTAGCGAAGAATGTCGCCAAAAAGACAAGTCAGTTTATATAAGTTATTTTGATTTGTCGACTTAGTCCCCTTGAAATGGGGGAGGCTTGATTCCTAGAGATGTAAGCGAATAATCCAGAAGCTCTCTCATTTCACCCCTACGATTCTCACTATTGAGAAGAACGCCGATAATCTTATGTCGGCCATAATCTAAGTAGGTCACCAGACAAAGACCAGCTTCAGGCGTATAGCCGGTTTTGACACCTTTCACTCCTTCATACGTTGTCAAAAGATTGGTTTCATTTGCCACCTCATATCCTTTATGCGTAAAGGTGGCTGGAATTACATACGAGACCGTACTCACTATTTGGGCAAAAAGAGGATAACTCTCCAGAGCATACCTCGTCATGACAAGCAGATCATGAGCGGTTGTATACTGAATACCATCACCTTGTAGGCCGGAAGGATTGTCAAAATGAGTATCTTTAAGCCCTAATGCCTTTGCCTTATCGTTCATTGCTTGTATAAAAGCAACTCGCCCGGAAGGGTAGTTACCCGCAAGAGTCTCAGCCGCATCATTACCTGAAGGCAGCATTAAGCCATAAAGCAACTCTTCCAAGGAAAGCACTTCGCCCTCTGAAAGACCCATGCTATTCTCACCGACCAGATTCTCCTCCTTTACAGCGTATTCATTCTCCTTCCGGGGATTCTCAATAGCGATAATAGCCGTCATTATTTTGGTAAGTGAGGCCATCGGCATTCTTTTATCCGCATTTTTCTCATAAATAACTTCATCACTCACCAGGTCATATATCAGAATAGATCGAGCTGTTAAAGCAGACAAACCCAAGACGCTTCCATGATTTTGGTCCAAAGAAGGCAACCAAAGATCAAGTAGGCGCACCTGACTATTTTTACTCAAAGTAAGAAAGTCAGGAATAGGGGATACGGATTTGAGAAGTGTTTCACTCCCAAAGCTAAAGTGGATGAGGAAACCACCGGCCAAAATAAGAGCAAGGAGAATAACGGTACTTAGATAAGAAATGAATCTACCCATGAGTTTCTATGGTAGCAAATCGAAGAGGAAATTGACTAGAGGCCAGACTAGTCGTTAGTGGCTAGAGGTTAGGGATTAGGAGCTAATCACTAGTCACTAATCACTCTTACTGGAGGGTCGCTACTGCGACGAAGCGCTTGGAATCAAGAAAACCTGTACAGGTGTAAAGCGTGATACGCTTGTCTTTAGAAGGAGCGAGGATACTTGCATCGTTCGGATTAACGATAGACGTATACTCCACAACAAAGGTCTTATGTGAATTATCACTGAAATCTACCTCTATTTTTTCACCCGGCCTGACCGCAGTCAAAGGCCCCAGGAGATTAAGCCAATTATGCCCGTAAATAATACTATTGCCCTTTTCCCCAGGCACAGGGGATGATCTAAGATATGAAACTCCTTTTGTCGTTGTTTGCCACTGGTTATTGACCACAGAGGCAGCATAGACAGGAAGATCTACCTTGACGTCCCCAATTATCAGCCTCGTAGGCACAGCTTTTGATTCAGCAGCCACGGATTGGTTCTGGGCATACGTCGTGTCGAAGTTTAAGCGAGTAGGAGAAGTGCGCAGCCACATATAATACCCTGCTGTCAAAAGACAGAGTACGCCGAAGAATATGAGTAATTTGGACAGAAATTTCATAGTAAATTAATAAAACTTATTATTTTACTTGACGAGGCTTGGTGTAGTTCAGGATCAAGCCCAGTGCGAGCGATACTGATCCTACGAGGGCAAGAAGATAGATGAATGCGATGTTACCTGTAGAAGCAAGCGTAACTATGTTAACAGTAGGCGTTGCAACTTCATTTGACTTACATGAATACTCACTGTTCTTAGCAAGATAAGGAGAATCATTCAAGCCCCAACTTGCACCTGTTGCTACGAAAATCCATCCATCGTTCTTGTAGTCCTTGATCTGTGATTCAGAAAGTCCTGATGCATCAAGCCATTTTGTTTCATATCCCTTACCTGTATCAACACAAAGACACTGGAGAGCGTTACTGCCTGATTTGTATACTTTATCAACACCTGAAAAGGTACCGACATTAACAACACCATGGCTGTTTCCGCTATTTTCTTGAGAAAGTCCGAACTGAGGATTTCCACATGAACCGAAATTCACTGTAGAAGAACCTGAAGCATATGCCGGCTGAGCGACAGCTGCTGTCAGAAGTAGAGCGATAAGAATGGTTGCAAATTTGTTTAACATAAAATTTATAGTGAGACTTATTTAAAAAGCCTATATATCTTTATAAAGGGATTATATAACAAATAATATAGATTGTCAATAGTGCATCTTCATAGCTCTTTTATTACTGAGTGAATAGGCTTATAACTCAGATAACTTTCTTATTCTTGCTCTTTTTAGGCATAAATCTCTTGTAATTTGCAGCTGGAGGCGTATAATAGGCACATGCCTATCACTCCTCAAGCGCAACTTTCCTATCCGAAAAGCAAGATTTCCGTCCTTCTTCTTGAAAATGTCCACAATGATGCCGTCGCACTCTTTGAAAAAGAAGGCTATTCTGTCGAATATTATCCCAAAAGCCTTTCCGAAGAGGATCTCATTGGGAAAATACAGAAAAGATCGATTCTCGGTATCCGCTCACGCACACAAATAACACCCAGCCTTCTCAAGCATGCTGATCGCCTTCTAGCCATAGGCGTTTTCGGAATAGGCACGAATAACATCGACCTGACAGCATCGGGCCTTAATGGTACAGCAGTCTTTAACGCGCCCTACAGTAGCACTAGAAGCGTTGTGGAGCTCACCATAGGAGAGATGATCATGCTGGCCCGCAGAGTCTTTGAGAAAAGTTCCAAGCTCCACGAGGGAATTTGGGACAAATCAACCCAAAATTGCTACGAAATTAAGGGCAAGACGCTCGGAATCATAGGCTATGGCAATATAGGCTCACAGGTAGGAATACTGGCAGAAGCCTTAGGCATGAAGGTACTTTTTTACGATATCACAGACAAACCTGTCTTTGGGAATGCGGAGAAATCCAAAGACATGCAATCTCTACTCAAAAAGTCCGATATTGT
>JAHFKE010000052.1 GCA_023245515.1 Candidatus Levyibacteriota bacterium | reverse complement strand
CCTTGCCGGCAAGCCGCCATCCCAATCTCGACCCTCTCATCAAACCTCTGGCTAATAGAGAATATATCGACACATTCCTATCAAGAATTCCAAAGAGCTTCAGAGTAACATCCTCTAACAACCTTGGCTCCCACCTATCAGAGCGTGATAATATTACCATTGTGCCCCAGGGGGTAGATAAGGCGGACATTGTGCTTTTTCTCCTCACCGACCAGTGGTCATTCAGAACAGATACAGACTTCATAAAAAGACTCAAAGCAGACCCGAGATATGAACCGATCGTCGAAGAAGGAACATTTGTTGTTTTCTTGAGGAAGCGATAGATGGCACCCCCAATTCTATTGAGGATAGGGCCCATTGCCGGCATGGTACTTCGCTCTCTCCAGTAACTCATCGTTCTCCACCGGCCTCATAAGTTGCCAAACACCTGCTTGCATCGCTATCTCTTCCTTGCCCATATGCAAGCCATTTCTAATAGCACTCCTTAGTCTTTCATCATAGGGCGAATACCAATTGCCCTCCAGAAAAGCGTACCCAGCTCTATTGCTGAATGTCTCTGTACACAGAGAGGTTAGTCGCCCCTCGTCTTTCACTAGAAGACTGCCATTTACAAGAAGGGTTGTTTCATTATCCATAGCAATATCCATATTGTCCTCAGCCTGAGGACAAAGATATTGGAAAGTACCTTTCTGTCGCAGAGAAATACCTGAATCAGTGGGCGTTGCAGCTATTGCCTCCTTCAGCCTCTGTGGGAAAGCTTCCAAGGGCACATAAGAAAGCGTAGCAGCCTTAGGAAAAATAATGTCTGCATTCGCTGGTGTCGTATCAAGTAGCGCAAAATTCAGCGGATCACTCAGAGCAGACCGGAGCCTTCTATGAGAAATATCCTCATCCTGCAAATTGGATGTCAGCTCAATTGAAGATCCAGCGCCATATACCGCATTTAATACTTGAAGACGCTCTTTACTCTTAGGTCTTTTCACCATCTCTGTGAGTGCCCGTGCTACAGATCGCTTCTCAGGAACCCGAAGGTCACCAAAAAGAACCTCCAGATAGAAATAATCTCCCAGTCGATCTTTAGCTTCACTAAATCTTTCTTTAGTCATCGGTAGCAATTATAGCAAAAAGTTCCTAAATGTCTTTACAAAGTATAAAAAATGACCTAAGCTTAAGATAATGGCTTTTGACATCTCAATCCTAAGAAGGCATAAAAGATTGACTGCCTTTGTCTCCATCATATTAGTAGGACTCTTTTTTCTCACCTTCTCTTATACTTTTCCGGATAAGTCGACAGAATCTAAACCTAAGGGTGGATCTGAACAATCCGCAACCAACCGCGTCGTCGGCTGGAAGAGTCAAGAACAGGCAATCAAAGACGGTGATGTGCCTGCTCCTGAAAAAATCCTTGAAGTGACATTTAATTATGAAGCAAGTCAATCTTCTAAATTTCAATCCCTTCGAGCCACAGAAAAAAAGAGCTTTCCCAAAGGGCCGGCGACTGATAAGCATGGTTACTCAGTACGGCTTACGAGTCAAGAAAAGCGCATTCTCTATAATCAACCCTTCGCAATAGACGATACTGTTCTGAACGAAGAT
Source organism: Candidatus Levyibacteriota bacterium (assembly GCA_023245515.1). Lineage (GTDB taxonomy): Bacteria > Patescibacteriota > Microgenomatia > Levybacterales > UBA12049 > JAHFKE01. The sequence goes on along the minus strand of JAHFKE010000052.1, from coordinate 5,945 downwards.
AGAACTGAAGACGGAAGACTAGAGGGAAAGACCGTCGTCTTACCAAAGGTTGGCGTCATACTCGCTCTTCCATGGTATGACGATGCCAAAACCATTGAAATTTTCGATAAAAATGGTGTCCGTGTATTCTCGAGTGCTCTTGGGGAAATCCCGATTAGCAATGACCACCTCAATGTACAGACAATCAACGGAGAAGACTTTCTTAATCTTCAAAAACAAAAAGATCATTTGCTCAATTTTGATTTTTTCACCAAACGTGCCGAAGCAGCCGATGGACCCAGTGGACTGAGAGAGAAGTCATACAACGGTAAAGTAAACATCCTTGTTTTGGCTAACCTCTTTGATGACGAAAATGAATTCAATCAGTGCATTGACGAAACACTCATGCCCCTCCTTCTTAGTTATGAACCCTTTAAAACCAGAGCTTCGCAGATTGAATTTCATAAAGCATACGTTTCAATTGATGACTGTAAGGTAGATGCAGGCGGGACAAATAATCCGGAGTGCATGAAAAAAATGGAGGAAAAGGCTCTTGCATCCGGTGTTAATTTTAATGTTTGGGCTATTGTTAACAAGGGTCCAGCTGGTGGTCAGGGATTATTTGGAGCAACTCCCCGTATTGTATCCAATTGCCTCCCCACTACTGAAAATGACAGGTCAAGTTTTGTTCATGAGTTTGGACATACGTTTGGGTACCTGCTTGATGAATATGGAGGAGATAAAGATGCTACGGAGATGGAACCAGAAATATTCACTAACTGTTACAAGGGAGATGGAGAAAATCCATTGTGGAAAGGTGTGGCCAAATCTGAAGAATACACCAAGACATGCAGCTACGCAAAAGAGGGCGTAGGGATGCATGCGCCGGCCGGAGATAGCATAATGGCTGATCATAGACCAAAAACAGTAAAATTTCATAAAGTTGCACTATGCATACTCAACGCGGAGATGAATATCATAGCCGGCAAGTTTGACGGCGCTAACGCTTCCAATGACGGCTGCCCGCCTCTCACGAGATGGAAGCCCGGAACCGACGACGTTCGTCTTAAAATCGGCAATGACCCTGAATTTGAGTGCATCAGCGACCAGAACAAATGCAAGACAACACCAACTCCCGAACCTACCCAGCCTGCGGCTCGGAATGATCAACCATCAGGGAATTGTGATACGACCAAGTATGCCGCTGACATCCAGAAAAATCCGTTGAAGAAAAATTTTGGTGATCCCAAGTGCGATTTCACTAAAGACGGTCTGTATAAATTACTCAAGGAAGCCGATCCCGCGACTGCCGATAAGTGGTTCAATACTATCGCTCCATGCGAGAGCGGTTACAATCCCAACGCATACGCCCCTTTCAGTCATAGTCCTGATCCCGCAGGAACATGGGGACTTTTCCAGATGGGACGGGGACTTAATGGCCCCCTGGACCATGGAGATGTAGAGTGGAAGTCGCAAGCAAAGAATGCTGTTGGGTATAATAAGAAGATAGGTGGCTCCTTCCGCTACTGGGGATGCGCCAGGCAATTTTGGAAATAAAGTATGGAAAAAATAAATAAACTTATACAAAAAAGGGTTGTTATCATAAGCATCGTCGTCGCAATACTTCTCGCTACTATACTCGCCTTCTACGCCACGCTTAAGCAACACCCAACATCCACGAAAAAATCAGAGAGCCCAGTAAGCACGTCCACAGAACCTGCTGTAAAGTATAGTCCGGAAGGTAATACCAAAATGCTTAAGATCCTTGAAGAAAGGCCACCTCTTTCTCAACGCGATAAAGAAATAAGAGCACGACTTGTGACCATGTCCAGTCCCCTCGATAAAACATATGAATACAGCATAGAATATATTCCCACACCTGACCAATTTCAAGTCGAGATCTTTACTGTTGACCTAACTCAGGCCAAAACCGACGCCACAGACTGGTTCTTGAAAAAAGGGCTCAGCAAAGAAGCTGTTTGCAATCTTCCCCTTACTTTCTACCTGAACTTTAACGTCGCAGAAAGCATGCGCAATCTCAAAGCAGAATTTAACCCCCTCCCCGAGGGGTGCTAGCGTATTGCGAACCCGCTGAGCGGGTTAAGTCGAAGATCCTCAGAGGAGGACGATCTCTATATGTATCACGTCATAAAAGCTGACCACAGCAGAGAGCCTTTTAGCGAACAGGCAATTATTGGCTCTATCAAGAGAGCTGGGATACCACATGCCCTCCAAGGCGAAGTGCTCACCTATGTGAAAAATAAATTGTATGATGGAATTTCAACTTCAGAAATTTATCAGTATATCCTTGACTTCCTCAGTCAGTCTGGACGCCCCTACTTCAAAAGCAAATATAGTCTCAAAGAAGCTATCAGTATGCTTGGTCCCACCGGCTATCCCTTCGAAGACTTTATAGCAAGAATTCTGGACGCGGAGGGTTATCGTACTAAAGTCCGACAAATCCTTAGCGGCAAATGCGTCACTCATGAGATAGATGTCCTAGCAGAAAAGGAGGGTAAGACCTCAATGATTGAAGCCAAATTTCATAATAGTCCCGGGGCCAGGTCTGAAATCCACGTCGCGCTCTATACTCATGCTCGCTTTGAGGACGTGAAGACGCGAAATAAGATAGACGATGTCTGGCTCGTCACCAATACCAAGACCACCATTGACGCCAACACCTACGCACAGTGTAGTGGTATGAAAATCATCAGCTGGGATTACCCGGCAGGGGAGGGCCTGCGCGATCTTATCGAGAAATCCCACCTCCATCCGATAACCCTCCTCACCTCACTCTCCAACTCACAGAAAATGACCCTTCTGGAAAATCACATTATCTTATGCAAGGATATCGTCCAAAACCCAATCTCTCTCAACATCCTTTACCTCTCTCCCCAAGAACACGAAAAGATCCTCAGCGAAGCAGAATTTATTTGCAAAGAAGAATAAGAATTGCTATCACCTCATTATTTCTCCATAAGACCCTCGACGATAACTTGTTTCTTTTTCAGAAAATTTCTATATAATGGGGGGACAATGAAACGCAAAATTCCTTCAACCATGGCGTCTCAGCATCCTGATCATGCTAGCATTCCTTACTGGCATGACTCAGCATTTATCACGGTGCAGCAGGAACATAGAGAAACCTACTTGGCATTTTCCGATCTTGATATTCAGGAATATAAATGGGACTGGGAAGGCAAGCTTGTAGACGAATCAGTTATCGAGCGGCTTCTCGGGGAGTATTATGACTATTTCAAAGAGAATCAACTAGGTAAAGAGTGCTTTTTGACCTTTCGCCTGCCCAATCCCAAAGCAGAAACAGAATTCCGTCTTGCGCGTGCTTTTCTCAATCTTTTAAGCGCTTCCGCTCTCACCAAAAAAGTAGGACTCCATTCACCACCGCTTTTTGAAGTCATTCTCCCTATGACAGAAAGCGCTTCGGAGATGATCGCCATTCAGGAAGCGTTCAAGGAGATAAGCGAATTAAAGCATGAATTATATCGTTTCGATGAGAAGACCATTGATACCCTGGAACTCATTCCCCTTTTTGAACAGGTTTCGACTATTATCAACTCAGATGCGATTTTAGAAGAATATATCAATAGATACAAAAAACAATTTAAAAAAACTCCCATTTACCTCCGTCCCTATGTTGCTAGATCTGATCCTGCACTTAACTCAGGACTCGTGCCAACTGTTCTGGCTATAAAAATTGCCTTCTCACGGTATGCTGCATTAGCTAAAAAATTGAACATACCAATGTATCCCATCATAGGAACTGCATCTCTTCCATTTCGCGGAGGACTGACCCCCGATAATCCTGAGCAATTTATTGACGAATATCGTGGCGTTCGAACCGTTCTTATCCAAAGCGCATTTCGATACGATTATGAGAAAGACGTTGTTAAAAAGGGCATACAAAAACTTAATACACTTTTACCAAAAGGCCATGTACAATCGGTTCCTGCAAAGGATGAGAAAATTCTCATCAATCTTATTCCATATTTTGAGAAAAATTATAAACTCACCGTTGAGAGATTGGCGCCTCTTATCAATGGTCTTGCCGCTCAGCTTCCGAAAAGACGCGAAAGAGTCCAGCATATCGGGCTTTTTGGCTACTCACGCGGCATGGGTAAAGTAACATTACCTAGGGCTATTGGATTTACAGCTGCTCTGTATTCAATCGGTATTCCGCCTGAGCTTATGGGAACCGGCAGCGGTATTGAAAAGGCACTTGAGTTGGGACAAATAGAAACTATAGAGAAATATTACAAATACATAAAGCACGACCTTATTCGTGCTGGTCGCTACCTTAACAAAGAAAACCTGGATAAACTAATCAAAGACTATCCCGTCATCAAATCGTTCAAAAAGCGTATTAAAATACTTGAATCGTACGTAGGTGAGAAATTTACTCCAGAAACATTTGAGGAAAAAGAGCATCAAATTCTTACAAGTAAAATATATGATGCATTTAGAAAGGGGGAGAAGACAACCGAACTTATTGTGCGCGCTGCTATTTTACGCCGAAGCTTGGGGTAAGAAATTTTGCTTTATCACCCAACGTTTCTTCAATTCTTAATAATTCATTATACTTCGCAACCCTATCCGTTCTAGACAATGATCCTGTCTTTATCTGACCTGTTGCCAAGCCCACTGCTAGATGTGCAATGGTCGTATCTTCAGTCTCCCCTGACCGATGAGAGATAATAGAATGCCACCCTGCATTACTTGCCATCTCGATACAGGCAATTGTTTCAGTCAGCGTACCGATCTGGTTCAGCTTCACCAACACTGCATTGCATGCTTTTTTCTTAATAGCTTCATCTACAAAGGTACTATTCGTAACGAGCAGATCATCGCCCACGATTTGTATTTTTTCTCCGAGCCCCTGAGTCATATGCACCCACCCCTCCCAATCACCCTCTCCAAGTCCGTCTTCAATCGAGACAATAGGGTACTGCTTACAAAGCTGAGAGAGCCAGTCTACCATCTGCTCACTCGTCAACTCCTTTGCTTCAGCTTTGAGGAGATATTTCCCTTCATGCATTAACTCTGAGGCAGCCACATCCAGAGCAAGCACGATATCTTTACCTATCGTATATCCTGCATTCTTGATAGCCTCTGCTATCAACTCAAGCGCTTCAGCATTCCCATTTCTGACTCTCGGAGCATACCCCCCCTCATCTCCTACAGTTGTTTCATATCCTTTTGATTTAAGAACTTTGCCAAGATGCGCGAACACCTCAGCACCCATGCGAAGACCATCAGAAAAAGTAGCTGCTCCCACAGGAAGAATCATGAATTCCTGAATATCAGTCGCAAAATCCGCATGCCTTCCTCCATTAATAATATTCATCATAGGAAGGGGGAGGGTAGCAGGAGCAGGCTTTGAAGTAAGCCTTGAAAAGTATTCAAAAAGAGGAATAGTCAGATTTTGCGCTGAAGCCTTAGCGCAAGCCAAGGAAACAGAAAGTATCGCATTTGCTCCCAGCTTACTTTTATTAGGGGTACCATCCAGTGCGATAAGCTTCTCATCTATCTCTTTTTGATGCTCAGCATCCATATCCTTAAGCGCATCTGCGATTATCGTGTTAACATTTGCGACAGCCCTGACCACCCCTTTACCTAGGTACTTGGTGACATCACCATCACGCAGCTCTACCGCCTCATTTGTCCCAGTCGAGGCACCAGAGGGAACTGCAGCCCTGCCCACCACGCCATTTTCAAGCGTGACATCACACTCCACCGTAGGATTTCCACGAGAATCAAGAATCTGCCGCGCATGAACACTCTTAATCTTCATACCATAATTCTATCACAACTCCAGAATACTCAGATAGTCTGTATAAGTCACGCACTTTTCGGACGCTGGGTTTCAATAAACGTCATAGGCGGCACATACTTTAGGGATGCATGTGGCCTTTTGTAGTTGTACCAGTATAGATAATCAGTGAGCTTTT
>JAHFKE010000051.1 GCA_023245515.1 Candidatus Levyibacteriota bacterium | reverse complement strand
CCTACTCCCACTATTGCCCCTGAGAAGCCTTCGATAGCCTCATTAGCAGGGCGTATCATTTTCTTTCTTCTCGTAATTGTTGCGGGGGTAGTAGGTTTTGTCTTATTTAAGGCAAATCCTAAATTCAGAAGTCTTATTAAGGGTGTTCTGTCTTCAAAGATTGGGCCTGCTTCTCCTTCTGCCACCCCTTCTGCACAGGCCCCGACTCCTCAAGTACCCGCTGTACAGCCGGTAGCTAAAGATCCCAATTTGCAAGAATATTATATAAAAAATCAAGGGGCTGATGAGACAAAAACAGGATTTTGGCTTGAGCTCACAGGAGATACAGGCAAGATACTTGGTCACTATAAGGGAGCAGAAATCAAAGAAAGCTTTGCACAGGTTAAGGGAGCTATGAAAACAGAGAATGGCAAAACCTTTCTGGAAATTTCAGAAGTTATTTACGAGCCACCCGCAGCTTAAGCTTATTCTTATTGGCTAAGTTCAGGCATTCTGCACATATCTCAGTATCTTTTCCGTGTGAGCCCTTGTTCTCGTCCGTCATTTTACTCACCAGACCTAGTACAATTTTTTTCTGATTCTCATCAGACTTTTCTTTAGAAACATACTTTCCTATAATTCCCTGTTCTTTCATTGCCACTCTGGTATCTTTATCCTTCATAATTTTTGTGAGATCTTCGATGAAGCATATGATGGGCTTATCCTGCACCTCATCTTCTTTCTGCTCTTTATCTTTGTTCAGCAAGATGGTTTGTTCCGAGAACTTCTTGTTCTTTAGCTTATCGGTATTAGTGGCTGATTCTGTTTTTGTCTCGATTCTCTGTGATCGAAAGGTAAATTCGGTGGGTTTTATCAGAGATTTTTCGGGAGTTGATAAACCACCTTGTTGCTTCATGGCTATCCGGAAGATTTGTTCTACGGGCATCTCTTTGCCTTGTATTCTTAATATTTTCTGTGCGTATTCTAGTCCTCTTTGATTAACCAGTGTCTGCACATGTCCCTCAAGAGCCTGGGTCTCAGTCGGCATGGCAGGGATGAGAGATGGAAGGGATAATGCAAGTTGTTCTTGTTTTGGATTCTTTCTTTCCTCTTTTTCCCGCAAGATCTGATCAACTCGTCTTTGAGCATCCTGACGATTTACGATAATGCCTGCGTTGACATAGGCATCAACGACTCTTTGGATTTGTTGTTGATCTGCTTTTTGGTGCAGCTGCTTTATCGCATTTTCTTTAGGTTTGAGATTTATTTTTTGTATTTCTCGAGGTAGCATTGGTTGAGATTCTCTTTGATTCTCCGTCATTCTGGGGAAAGAGGTACGAGTGACTCCAGAATCGCGAGCACTGTTATTTAGCTCAAGTAAGAGATTCTGGATGCGTCCTTCGGACTTACCAGAATAACGAAAGAAAGGTTGTTTATTTGATTCACTTAATCTTATTTTTTGACTATCAAATACTACTGTCTTTTTGTCTCCCAATCCTTGTTTCTCAGCAGGTCTTGCTAATTGAATATGTTGCTTGTCAAACTTATATGGTTGTCTGAAATTTTCAGACTTAGATAATTTTATTGTTTGTTGATCAAATGTTCGTCTAGGTTTTTCCAAAAACTTGGTTTTGATACTGAAGGGTTTTTCTGCTCGGCTTCTTATATTATTTGAGGCTGCGGCATCATATGAAGTAAATGGACGCGTTCTTAGCTCTGTTCTTTTTTGAAATTGTTTGCCAATCTCGGTTCTCCCTATGTGTTCAGCTTGAAATGGGGTGCCAAATCGCGTGTCAAAATCTCTTCTGGGGATTGAAGCTGCATAGCTTCTGTGGTCTTGGGATTTTGTTCTGTGTGCGAAGTCAAAGGTGCTACGTAGATTAAAAGATTGCACTTTCCTGTCTGTCATTTGAGGAGCGGCAGGTTTAAATTCTGCGAAGCGACTGAGGCCCTTCCCGACACCTGAATCTCTACGTCCGGCACTCTGGCCTATAGACATGGTTATGCCACGCTCTGCGCCTCCGGAGATTCCGCCTGCCCGGCTCAAGGTTGCTACTCCTCCGCCTGATGGTCCGCGTTCAGCACTCATATGATTATGTGCAGTATATACCTCGTGAGCCTAATTAGCTTTACAAAATCCTTACAAAATTTGACGTGTTTTTGTAAGATTTCCGTAAGGTGAATATCAAGTTCAAATGTGTCCGAGGAGCTAGACTATCATCATGATCCTTCGACAAGCTCAGGATTGTAATTAAATATGAAATTAATAGGACTAAAAAAAGATACTAAAGAAGTGTCCTCATCCAGACGGTGGATGCAAATGCTGGTAGGAAGACAAGCGACAAAAGTGGCTACGCTTCAGCCTGTTGAAGATCTGGTCCAGAGAGACGTGGCAGAGGCTCAAGTTGTAGCGCCTGCGGAATCTCACGTCATTTTTGAGAGAAGCAGTGATTCACAAAAATTAAGTAGTGTGTTGGAAGAGATTAGGGGGTTTAGAGCCTGATTCCTTATTGAATTAAGCCTACAGTTCTTTTATAGTATATCTATGGCTGAGTTAGGAGACGTAGAAAATAATGGTCAATCTGAAGGTGAAGGACATAGGTCTGGCACAAAAAGTATAGGAGAGCAGGTTCAAAAGGGTATAGAAAAATTTGATAAAGAACATGGAAAGAAGGATGAAGATAAACCCGAAGATGAACAGGAAAAATCCGGAAGGCATCATGTAAGAAAAGTTTCTAAAATTAGAAGAGTCCTTTCAGCCATTGGGGCAGGGTTTGCCCTTATTTCTTCAGTGCCAACACCCCAACCTACACCTACTGAGGTGCCTCATTCTGATCAATTGGGCACTGTTCAAACCCTTCCAAAGCGAGAGGCAGTTTCTAGTCCTGATTTCTTTGACCTCAGCACGCAAGATCTTCCTCCTCAGCCAAATGGAGAAGTGCCAACTTCACTCGGAACTCTCCCGATAGAAGGTTTTACAGTCAAGGTGGATCCTGCCAAATTGAATGTACCACCTGATACTATTGTAAGAATCACTGCTATTGAGCCTAAGGTTGATTATAATCCCAAGGCTACAGATGATAGTAATTTTCGACACAATGATACACTTGTTATAGATCCATCAAATGTAGGAGCAGACAAATTGCCGCCTCCTAAAGGGGAGCTTTATACGACAACACCACATGTAAATGAACCTACAGATTTGAAGATGGATAAAAATCTTCATGAACAGATAGAAGTGGAAACATTTGACAAAACAGGAGCTCCAAAAACCAATGATAAATATGCAGAAACTTTAAACAAACCTCTCGCTGATCCCAATGCTATAATTTCAGAAGTTAATGCTCCTCAAGCAGAAAAACACGTGCATGAAACTCTTGATCTTTTTAAGCCGTTTCTTAAACAAGATGTAGATTTTTATATGAGTAAAGCTCAGATGCCTGACAATAGAGAAGGTGAATATTCTGAAGGAGTTGTAAAGCTTTCCCTCCCTGAAAGAAGGCCAATTCAAGGACATGACACTACGCATGAAACCACAGTTCATGAACTTACACACGCAGCACATGACTCTTTGAGCCAAGAACAAAAAGATAAATTACAAAAGGCACATGATAGGATGGGCCACAATATGCGTTTCAAAATGCCTACTGTCTCTGAGCGACAAAGCGGTTATGATCTAGCACAAAATGAACCTGTTTGGGGAGCGATTACAGAATCGACTTATTATCGCATGATGAATGTTGAGACTGGAAATAAACTAGGTCATCCATCTGATGATGAAAATGAGATGTTTGCTTCGACTATAAATGTTCTCAGAACATATCCTGACTTGTTTGTAGAACAATACTCTCACCTTAGACCAAATGAGCGTCTTGCAGTGGCTAATACTGTTCTTGCAAGTGTTGAAGCATTCAAGAGTCTTAATCCTGATCAAGAGGCACTGCAAAAATTACTTCCAAATCTGCCTAGCGTCATGAATACCTTAGAGCATGATCCTGCAACTCAAGATATTCACTCGCAGCTTGAAGCACTCACAGAATAAATTTAGTCAAATTAAATGATGTTCTGTGCAGATCTGATAACCCAAATTGTCTAATTGCTTCGCGGTGCTTCTTGGTTCCATACCCTTTGTTGGTAAAGAAATCATAGTGGGTATATTGTTCGTGTAGCTTTTGCATAAGTTCATCGCGGTAGACTTTGGCGATTATTGAAGCAGCGGCTATTGAGATGCTTAATCCATCTCCATGGACGATGGGCTTTTGATTGTGTCTGCTGAGATTTTCAATATAAAAAGCGTCTATTAGGATATGGTCAGGCTTAATTTTCAAATTACCTATCGCATTCACAAAAGCTTGCTGTGTCGCTTTGCCAATACCAACCTCGTTGATGACTGCAACTGAAATTTCGGCAATGGAGTAGGCAAGCGCATTTTGTTTGATAATCTCAGAAAGCTCTTCCCTTTTCTGAGCACTTAGCTTCTTGGAGTCGTTAACTTCAGTACTGGTAAAACTTTGAGGTAATATGACTGCGGCTGCAACGACGGGTCCTGCGAAGCACCCACGACCGACTTCATCAACTCCTGCGATGTGTTGTAATCCTTGTTGCCAGAGGAATTGTTCTTCTTTAAAGGTGGGTTTATTCATCTCCTGCTTCCAGTTGCTCAACCTCCAGTCCCTTTATTTGTGGCAGACTGTTGCCGATGATGCCCTTGAAGTCTCCGTGCATGCCAAAAGTATTGTCGATTACTTGGCGGATGTTCTTGTTGTCTCTGGCCCATTTGCTTTGGAAATACCTTTGCTCCTTTTCTATGTCGGTCTGCATGTTGGTGAACGCTTCTATTATTGCCTCTATTCTGTGCTTGAACTCAACTCCTGAAAGGTAAGAGTAAAGTGCTTCCACCTTCTCATCTTTTCCTTTGGCTGAAGTTCTCGCATAATAGAGTTGAATGAGGCTGGCTCTGAGAGCTGAAGCAAGGCCAATGACAAAGTTTTGCTTGGTGACCCAAACGCCCTCTCTGAAACCTGCGGTCTTCATATTGGCAGGCATAACTTCTGAGATCAGGACTGCCTCTTCGGCATTGATAGCCCGCTTGTCGCCCTTTAATTTATCTATCCATCCTTCGGTCCATGTCTTGGTATTTTTCAGTTCCCAAAGAATTTTGCCGTTATAATTTCCCCGAGCGTCCCAAACTTCCTGTACGATATCTCCACCCTTAACACCTTTGCCTACCGGCTGGATCTTATCATGAGGGAATTCTTTACGGAGCATTTCTTCAAATTCAAGCTCGAAGACTTCTCCCTGAGTCTGTTGTGAGCCTTGCTGAATTTTTCTATTTGCATCTTCAAGTTCTTTAAGCGCATCCTGCAGCTGCTTATCTTTGGCAAGGAGTTTCAAATGACTTGATTCCTCAGCCTTTTTCTGCTCCTCAGCTCTGATTTTTTCCTCTTCTTGCGCAATTTTTTTCTGCATCTCAAGCTCTCGGTCTTTGTCTTTGTCCTTTAATTCGCGAATGAGCTTGGTCATCTCAAGGAGTTGCTCCTGAAGCTGTCCACTTTTTTTGCGGGTTTCTTCCAGTTCATTCTTGGAATCTTTCAATTTGAATTCCAATTCTTCCTTCACTCGCTTTTCCGCGTCTTGCTCTGCTTTCTCTTTTACTTTTACAAGTTCTTCTTTATATTTCCCTCGTTCTTCTTTCAGGACATCTTCTTGAATTTGATGTTTAAGCGCTTCGTTCAGTTCAAACTCTTTCTGACAGTGAGGACAGACGACGGTATTCATGAATACAATAATACAATAGTACTATCAATACAGCAAGACGGGTAGCCGGTACCATAAGTATCATCAGATATATGTCTACAGAGAGGCAGGCTAGAGGAGGGCGCCCTCCTCTAGCTTTATTTAGCTAGTAGGGTCACTGCCTGACCACCTTCCCCATTGGTCTTTTTCTTGGCGCCATCCAGAACCATTGGTAAAGTCCCCTTTTTCTGTGTCGAAATAAACCTGCTGACCAAGGTCATTTTTTTTACCCCTCATAGGAACTCGTCCAACTTTTTCGCTTTCATCTTTTTTATTTTCCTCAGGATCCTTTCTACGAGATCTTTTTGGCTCTCTTTCTGTCATATTTATCACCCCCCCTTTTGCCTCGCCGTATCCTTATGGAGTAGGCGGGTCTTTTTATAGATTAAAACTAATATATTCTTTAAATTTACTGCTGTCTGTGATGTCCATCACAAAGTTCGGGTAAAAGACGAATTAAGAAGTTGCTGTTCTGTAATGCATCATCAGTACATCAGGAGTCTCTGGTGCTGGAGCTGTTGCTAATATCGGGTTCTTAGAGTCTTCATCAGGTCTGCCTGCTGCTATGGCGCTAACGCCGCTGTTGGGCAAATCAGCATCCTCTCTTCGATAAACGACGACTGCGGGAACCCTTCCTTCATCCGGTGGTTTAATATACGATTCCTCATGGGTCAATTCTGACCCAAGCCCAACAGCTACTGCTAAAGCTGCTGCAGATAGGCCTATCTTTTTTCTATATTGTTCTCTTCTTTCTCTTTCCATAGTATCGTCTCCTTTCTAAGGATCAAGGTCCATTATAGGGGTAAGTGTTTATGAGGTCTGTGATAAAGATCACAAGGTGGAAGGAGGAGGTTTTAGTGACTAGTGATTAGTGAATTGTATTTGGATGTTGAGATTGTCGCGCTTCGCTCACAATGACGTTTGATTATTTGTTTATTGGATTATTATTGTTCATGATGTGGAGGCTGGGTTTTAGAGGGCTAGTTCTTCTTCCAGTTTCTTTAGATCTTTAATGATGATATGGTGGCTCTCATGATTAAGAATTCCTTTATCTTTTAGCTTTTCTAACTCACGACTCACTGTCTCTCTCGTCATGCCGGAGAGATTGGCTAAGTCCTGGTGAGTAAGAGGGATGTTGACTACGATATTATCGCCTTCTTTTTCTGAGAAGCCTTCAACGAAGTAGATGAGTATAGCTGCAAGCCGATGGTAAGTGCTCTTAAACTGTAAACCGTCTACCTTTGTGACATAGTCGTCAAACATAGCAGTTACTTTTCTGAGAAGAATCATAGCGAGATTATGATTTGATTCAAGTGCTTGGATGAATACGTCCTTAGGAAGCACTCTGATTGTGACATCTGTCATCGCTTCATAAAAGGATTTTCCAGGCAAATCAAGAATGGTAAAGCGCAGAGGGAAAATTTTTCTTGGTCTATAGATAACATGAAGATGTGCATTTCCAGCTTCTGTCAGAGTATATGTTTTTACATAACCACTCTCAATATAATGAACATTTCCAGATTGGCGTGAAGAGTCAAGAATGATATCTCCTTTCTTAAAATGCATAAGTCTGCCTTGATTAAATAGGTCAGCTAGTTCGTGAGCGTAATACTTGATCATATTTTAATAATTGTATTATGCCAAAGCACACTTGTCAAACAGTATAAAAGTTACTTTATTTCATTGACAGATTGAGCTCATTTTTGTTAGCATGAAGGCAAAGTTATGAAAACCCTCTTACGAAATGTCTTAGTTTATGCATTTATTCTTTTTCTCTTGACCAAGCTTATTCCTGGTGTACATATCAATCAAGGATATATGCCGTATGTCATTGGAGGAGTTGTCTTAACACTTCTCAATCTTTTTA
>JAHFKE010000003.1 GCA_023245515.1 Candidatus Levyibacteriota bacterium | reverse complement strand
CATTTCGTATGCCTCATGCAGAAGAACAAATTCATCTGAAGATTCTTGCTGATCTTTCGGAAGGTGTCTTGTAAGAGCAGCTACCTCTTCGCCTGTCCTGAGCCTACGCCCTGAAAGCAGAGAATAAGGATGGACTACTGCGCGTTGAAATTGGAGGATATCGTCATATCTATCATCTTGCATCATCTGATCCGCCTGCCAATACGATATATGGCCTTTACCTATATCGCCAGAAGACTGTCGTAAGGATCTCATTGTCTCAAGCGTACCTTCACGAGCTATTTCACGATCATCACTACTCATACTATAAAGGACGGACATCCCTGTGGCACGAATCTTATCTAAATAAACTTTTGCAGATTTATATTGCTCATTCAATCCAAGAGTATTTGCCTCACGACGTTTTTTCTCAGCAGCGTTATGCCCACCCTCCATAATGCCGGACACAATGACGACATCGGGCCTGTCTTCTAGAGGGAGAGCAGCAGCAGTATCAATAACTCTATCCAGGAAACGTGTGTCAGTAGCATTATTGCCAAGCAGGATTTTCGTTAAATACAATATTTTTTCAGATTTTTTCTTTATCGACAAACTCACTTCGTCCACCGCAATTTCTTCAGCGTTCTTATCATAAATAGCGTGAATATCATCAGTTGTTTCGATAACTCGAGATATAGAAGGAGTGTGTAAAACATTGTAGGCCCTCACTATATTGTTGACCGAGCTATACTGGAGACGGGACTTCTTCCCTTTTGTAGTTAGACTCACCTGGCCTCTCTCATTCTCTCTGATAAAACCGGTCTCCTTAAAGACATCGATCATCTTTTCTACAACTACTTCAGGGAAATAGTCACCCGTAAGGCGCTTCGGTGGTGCAAGATGCTTATCTTCAGCGGCTTTTCTTTTTGCCTCCACACTTCTCTCAAAGATTTCATCTCTCGCTTGCTCAACATAATCTGCTTTCGTAGCTCGGCGAGTGCGTTCTCTCACCGACTCACCATCGTCGCTATACTCCTCATATTCAATAGGAACCCCTTCCATCTCCTGTATCACAGCGCCTACAGCGTTGAAATCATCAGGACGTAAGATATTAATAAGATCTCGAGCATATGTAGGCTTTGGGACACCATATGGCTCCCCGTCATTATCAGCAACTGCTTTAGAATACAAACCCTCTTTCCATTGAACGAGTGCTGAGGCAGAACCCATGCGATCCACTCTGGCATATTCCAGAATAAAGCTCTGCACTGCTTCAGTGGCCATAGATTTTTTTTCGTCAGACATTTTGGACCAAGAGGAGAGCGTGGACTTTACAAGCACATCAGGAGTTTGTGTTTTTGTGATTTTCTCAGCTCTTCCAGAATTAGGCCTAGACCCTGTTTCTCTTGGCATATTAGATAAGAGTATCTAACCAACTTTTATTCCTGATCTTTGCAAGCGAGGATCTTTCTTGACGGACGGAAAAGAACCGGTTGAGACGTTTTTGTGAGGTGCCGTGATTAGTTTCTGAATTTCTTGGCATACAATATGCTAAGTTCGAAACACTACTCTTCTCTTTTCTTCTTCTATAAACAGAGTATATAAGGCATTGATTCATGTCAATACCCCAAAAGACAGAAGTCTCTGTTGCTTTCTTCAAAGCTTGTGTTCTATAATAAAAAAATCCTGTGAAAAGGATTCGCACATATGGTAAAGAACGTAGACAGCAAACAAACAATTGGTAGTAAAATCGGCAAATATATCAAATACCAGCGTGTCAAAAAAGGCTACTCATTAAATGAGCTAGCCCGAATGACAGACTTTGACACTTCATTCCTGATGCGACTGGAAAAGGGTGTCTATCAAAGTGTCAAACTTGATGTGCTGGAAAGACTATCCGCCGGATTTGACATGACACTTGAGGATCTTTTGGAAAAATGCGGACTGGTGTCGGCAAAAGGAGACAAAGACCTGCCTTCCCTGGAGTTCTATCTGAAAGAAAAATTTCAATTCCCCAAAGAAGCCATTAGCGACCTCAAGCTTATGGTTAAAGTCATTGAAGACAAATACAAAGAGGAGATTTCGGATATGAAGAAGATGCATACAGAATACTGGAGAGAATCCGACTAATCGTATCAAGTTTCATCAAAACCCCAGCTTCTCTTTTACAATAATAAGTGTAATTCTGGTAGGATTAACCTCTTTATTAATAACAAGAAGCTTACTGACATTACTTCCTGTTGCTCCATATGCTTTTATCGCTCTTTCCGATTCCAGAGGAAGGACATGATCATAGACTCTCTTTATCGCCTCATCCATATTCTTAACGATCTTCTGAGCTCCAATAACCCAAATAACATGGACTGAGCCATAAGCATAGGCGGCAAGCTGACTTCCTGTATTTGATGCGATCACGACCTGGCCTGTTTCGGTTACAGCATGAACGCTGCCAAGGGTCCACTCCGGTGCTGCGCCTAACTTCTGCATGGCAAGCCCTTCTGTCTGCCTGTCCATACTAAAGAGCCTCGGTCTGACAGCATGATACCTCCCTGATGTATTAACTTCATCAGTAATACCCAAAGAATCAAGCGTGACAGAAGTCATCGTCATCACTTCTGCGCCTTCTGGCAGCATATCAAGGACCTTCTTTTTTGCTGCCTTACCACTAGCAACAACGACAGCCTCTATGCCATTTGCCTTGAGGCTATTCACCGTTCTTTTAAGTGTCTGATCGTCTGCTAATACTGTCCAATTTTTCATAAGCTTATATCGCTTTGACTCCACTTCCTTCTTCTCGTGCCAACTCCTTGCCTGCTTCTTGCGCAGGGTTTTTGTAATGTGTTTTTCTCAAAGGAATTTCTTTAAGGAAAAATGTCACGATAAAGGCAACGCCCATCATGATTGCTGAAATGAGAAATACCTCAGTTACAGAAGATGCAAAGGCATCCTTCGTCTTCTGTACAAATTCATGAAAAGCAGAGATTGTTTGAGACCTTATCTCAGGTGGTAATGCTGCCAATTTTGACTCAATGGCGCTTCTGCCTCCTCCCGTCAGAATACCCTGCAGCTTATTAGCATTAATATGTGAGAGGTCAAATTGAGGATTAAATTTAGACATTGACTGAACAAAAGGGTCTGATGAAAGATCACCAAGTTTTTTGCTAAGCGCACTATTGAGAACACCTCCTAGAATAGCAGTCCCCACGGTACCGCCTATACTTCTGAAAAGCTGGATTGAGGCAGTTACAACACCGAGCCTTGAGTGATCAAAGGCATTCTGTACTGCTATATTAAAAAGAGGGAAAGAAACACCAAGTCCTATACCTGAAGCAATCATCTTCATGATAAGCGAGGTCTGACTCGTGTGGGCATCCATGAGTGACAAGAGATAGAAAGCGACTGCTGTAATACCCAGACCGCCAATAGCCATCCACTTATATCGCCCAACTCTGGAGACAAGTTGTCCTGTCACGATACTTCCACCCACTATCCCAAGCATGAGGGGGGTTAAGATGGCTCCTGAATTTGTCGCACTAAGACCAAGTACGAGCTGAGCAAAAAGAGGGATATAGAGAATTGAACCGAACATGCCGATACCGGTCAAGAAAATGATAATCATAGATACTGAGAAAATAGGATTCTTAAAGAGATCAAGCGGAAGAATCGGCTCCTTAACTCTCTGTTCGATATGACCAAAGACAAGAAACATCGTAGCTGAGAAAGCAAAAGTTAGAATAATCTGCGCGGAATCCCATGCATATTGACTCCCTCCCCAGACAAATCCCAAAAGGAGAGATACTAGGGCAAGTGTGAGAAATAATGCTCCGAGGTAGTCGATAGATCTGTCCTTAAGATTGGGCTTGATCCTGGGCATAAGAATGCCTATGACAAGAAGCGCCAGGATGCCTATCGGAATATTGATGAAGAAATTCCAGCGCCATGAAAGATTGTCCGTTAAGAAGCCTCCGAGGCTCGGGCCGATAACCGAGGACAACCCAAAAACAGCACCAAAAAGACCCATCCACTTTCCTCGCTCACTGGGCGGAAAAATATCGCCGATTGTGGCAAACGCATTGGCAAAAATCGCCCCAGCCCCCAAGCCTTGGATAGCGCGAAAGACGATAAGCTGAAACATATTCTGAGAAAAACCACTCAGAAGGGACCCGATGAGGAAAAAAACTATCGCGGAAAGCAGGAAATATTTACGTCCATAAATATCAGACAGTTTGCCATAAATTGGGACGACAACAGTTGAGGCAAGCATGTAGGAGGTGAACACCCAACTAAGATGCTCAAGACCCTGGAGATCCTGGACGATCCTAGGCATAGCAGTCGCCACAATCGTCTGGTCAAGCGCTGAGAGGAACATCGCCAGCATAACACCGATCATGACGGATATTTTTTGTGATTTTGAGATATTGGCTAAAGTCATTTGTTACTTCCTAGTTGTTGGTTTTTATTTTTTCAATCAAAACGAGAAGGATTTGTAATTCCTCGTTAGTGAGTGCTTCAAATTTCGGACTGATTGCCTTAAAATAATTCTCTTTGAACTCTGCAAAATGAGTTTGAGCAGAATCTGAGAGCTTGATACGACTAGTACGCCTGTCTTTTGCATCTCTCTCCCGGACAATCAATCCCTTCTCAACTAAATCATCGAGAAACTGAGTTACTGCACCACCGGTTATGTGCAGCTTCTCTGAGAGCTCTTTTGCAGATAGAGCCTCCTTGGCAGCTGCGACATGAAACAAGATTCCTGCCTGAGGACGGCTCAGACTACAATCCTTAAAAGGGTAGCTTGCGCTTACGTGAGTGCCCTTGAGGAGCGTTATCATCTTCTCTATCACTTCCTGAAGAAGCTGCTGCCTGCTTTTATCCATCTTTTTATCCATAGCCATAAGTAGTTTAGCTACTAAACATTTTAGTAGCTTAAGCAATATCTTGTCAAGGGGGACTTTAGTCTTCTACGCTTATCAGTTCAAAATCTACGCTTTTTTCAGTTAGTTTCTCTAAAAGATCCTTTTTCTTCTCCTCTGAAGAATAAATGGTAACTTGACGTCTGATATGAGAAATATTAGTTATTTTGTATTTAATATGCAGTTTATTAAGTATATTTTTTACATTATCCCAATCTTCTCTTGCTGATAGAAGATTGTAGGGATATGCTTTAAATCCGTATTTGTATTGAAAAGCAGCCATCGGCTCAAGAAGCAGGACAAGAATGGTTGTCGCGATAGCAGAGAGATAATAACCTGCGCCCACAGCAATTCCTATCGCAGCAGTTGTCCAGATTGTGGCGGCGGTCGTCACTCCGCTAACCCGGTGTCCGCTTTTTATAATAACTCCCGCTCCAACGAAGCCGATTCCCGCAACAACTTGTGCCATTAATCTTCCGGGGTCAGCAGGATAACCATATTTTGTGCCTAAATTAACCGAGATACCTGCCAAAAGAGCCGATCCTACACAAATAAGCATTTGTGTACGGATTCCCGCTGCTTTCCCACTTCTTTCTCTATCAAATCCAATAAGAACACCGAAGAGAAAGGCGATCAGAAGCTTAATAACAAGACCAAGTTCAAAGTCAAGCATATATATCTACTCAAAAATCATAACGATACGTCACTAATTGCGCAACCCCATCTATTAGGCTTTTTTTGTGTGTTTGAAAAATTCAACCTGCCTGAGTCTCTTTTTAGCTTCTTCTTCTGTCTTATACGGTCCGCCGAGATTCCGCTTCGTCTTCTCAGATAAGACAAAATAGCCTTCCTGCTTTTTGACTATCATAATCTTATGCTAGCACAAAACTAAGAGATACAAAAGTTTTTACTTATTATTCTAATGTGGTATAATAACATTATGTCACGAGCAAAAAGAAAACCACGAGGCAATCCATTTGGCAAAAAAGGGCCTGCAAGAATCAACAAGCATCTCAAGAAGAAGAGTAAATAGCCTCCATTCGCTTAAGCAAACGCTTTAATCTATTATGGATAAGTTAAAAGACTCAAAGTCTGAGCGCAAGGAAAAAGATATCTTCGTAGAGCCTCAAAAACTACCTCGTAGACACGCATATTATCCACTAAGAACTCTTCAGCACGGTTATCAAAGAATAGCTCAAGATGTCTACAGAATAGGAATGGACGTTCTCAAACATCCTAAAACCTCCAAGTCAAATGCCCTCACCGAAGCAGCCGCAGCAGAAGGCATGAAAGAGTTGATTAAAGAAGATACAAAAGTGCAGGAAACAGCAAGAGTAAAACTCCAAGAATTGGCTTCCAGAAATGACGTAATACTCATGAAGGTGCGCACACTGTTCCCTTTTGACTTCTTCCCGGACACACTTATCATTGATATGACGAAGGTGAATATCCTCTCAAAGCATTTTTGGGCAACTGAAACAATAACTAATCTAAACCTGAAGGACATAATCGATGTGTCTGTAGAAACGGCATGGTTCATGGGAAACCTTGTCATAACTTACGTACCTAATGTCGATGGCGCAGTGGGCATGGTTAATCCCAGCACACACAAAATAAGTCTCTTAAAATGCAAAGATGCACTGCGAGCACAAAGAATCCTCAAGGGGATTCTCGTTGCCAGACGCGAAGGAATCGAGATATCCAAGTGTACTCCCGAAGAGCTAATGAACGTCGTCGAGCGCTTTGGTGACTATAAATAGCCTACTGAAGGATCTTTGCATAAGCAAAAAAATAGTGTAGTATATCTTTTATGAAGACGTTCGCAATTCTAGTAATCATAGGCATTCTCGTCCTCGGAGTCTTCGCCTATTTCATTTTTGGACTTAATCAGAAAGCGGATCAAAAAATGGTGCCCGAGCCAACTCTTGCACAAGCAGAAAAATTAAAAATCGAAGACATAGTTATAGGAACGGGGCAGGAAGTAAAAAGCGGCGATAATATAGTCATTCACTATAAAGGCACGCTCACGGACGGGACGAAATTTGACAGCTCATATGACCGTGGACAGCCATACGAAACACAAATTGGCGTAGGACAGGTCATCCAAGGCTGGGATGAGGGCGTCATCGGCATGAAAGTCGGTGGCAAAAGAAAACTCACCATTCCACCAAGTCTTGGCTATGGCGACCAAGCTACAGGCAGCATACCTGCAAACTCTATCCTCATCTTCGAGGTCGAACTCATAGAAATTAAATAGCCGGAAAGACTTCATTGCAAATTGCTTAATAATTGACTATTCTGTATTAAGCATGCAAAAAGTAATTTTCCAGGCTATCTTAGGACTCACGCTCTCTTCTTCAGGAATCTTGCTTGCTTTTTTCTCTCTTGGGAACACGACAAAGGGCACAAATCCCCTCTTGCTCACTGTGATAGTCATACTCATCCTTGCCGGAGCATCCTTACTATTTTGGGCAGGAAAATCTGATGCCACCCTGCTTCATAAAAGCAATCTAGATAAGACTGAGAGCGATACCTCTCCAAAAGTAGAAGGACTAGCAAGTAGGCTAAAAAAGAATAACGCAATTATGTCGGAATGGACAAAGACAGAGAATACAAGAAACCGCCTAAAAATGCTCGAACTTTCAGCAGCAGCTGACGAGAAAGGGAAGAAGGTATAAATTTGAAAAACCCCTGGGTCTATTCGCTACTTTTTATTGGCTCGTAGTAAAGCAGAACATTTCCATTTCCAAATGTTCTTGTGTTAAGAAGCTTGAGCTTGTGCATCTCTTTCACATCTTTGAACATGGGCTTGCCTTTTCCCAAAATAATGGGGTTTATCATCAAGCGATACTCATCAACCAAGCCGAGATTAGTCAAAGCCTGCACAATCGTACCACTCCCAAAAATTACCATATCTTTTCCTTCTTGTTCTTTTAATTTTTTAATTTCTTCCGGATCAACTTCATGCAAAAGTTTACTATTCTTCCAAGCAACTTCCTTAAGTGTCTTGGAGAACACAATTTTCTCAACTTCATCAATGGTCTTGGCAATTTCTAAATCATCAGGTGCGGTTGCGGGATCAGCCACGGCCCCAGGCCAATAGCTCTCGAAAAGCTCATAGGTCGTGCGTCCAAAGATAATCGCACCGAAAGTCTTAGTCTGCTCGACAGCAAACTTATTAAACTCATCATCAACCTGATGCCAATTTATATCGCCATCTTCCCCTGCAAAATATCCATCGACCGAAACCAAGTTAAAGACAATTAATTTTCTCATAAGAATATATTACCACAGTCATATAAGATTCAAGAGAGCCAGTTTTAGCGCTTGTTTGGGGTCTTAATGACGAAGATGGCGGTGAGAAGGGCGATTACTATCAGCACCGTTGAGGTAAGAAAAGCTTGTTGGTAACCTTGGACAGTGGCTTGTGCGAGGCTTTGCCCATGAGCTAAAGCTCCTGCTGTGACAGTATTGGCAACAACTGCGAGGATGGCAAGACCCAGAGCTCCGCCGATTTGCTGGGACGTATTAATTAGACCTGATGCGAGTCCAGATTTATCAGCTGGCACGCCTGATGTTGAGGCAACAGTGATAGATACAAAAGATATACCAAAGCCGACTCCAAGAATAATAAAAGCAGGAAGAAGATGTCCCCAGTATGATGAGCCAATTCCTAGAGTGCTAAACAGAAAAATGCCAGTCATTATAAAGCTAATACCTGTAACCATAAGCGGCTTAAAGCCAAACCTTCCGAGCAGACGTGGAGTATTATATGAGACGATACCTATGATGATGGGAATCGGCAGGAAAGAGAGACCGCTCAAGACAGGTGAATAATGCAGTACGTTTTGGACATAGAGAGACATAAAGAAGAAGGTCCCCAGCCCTCCCGCAACAACAGGCAGCATAATTAAATTGCCCCCAACGACATTACGGATTTTGAAAATCCCAAGCGGTATCAAAGGATGTTTCACTCTGCTCTCATTAAAAATAAAGGCAGCAAGGAGCACAACGCTTCCAGCAAGAGCCGTTAATGTGGGAGCTGCGGCCCAACCTGATCTCGAGGCAAGAGTCAGGGCATAGACAAGTGACATAAGTCCGCCAGTCACAAAAACAGCACCTAGTAAATCGAGATGCTTATCCTTGGACTCCTGGATATGCGCAGGAACATGCTTTAAGATAAAAATAATTGCCAGAATTCCGATTGGCACATTGACGAAGAAACATGATCTCCAGCCGAAATACTGTGTCAGGACTCCCCCTAAAAATACCCCCGCGGCAGCACCACCTGAGGCCACAATACTCCAAATACTTAGAGCCTTATTGCGCTCATGTCCTTCTGAAAAAGTTGTAAGAAGAATTGACAGAGCAGTCGGCGCCATGAACGCTGCGGCCAAGCCCTGCAGCGCACGCAAAACAACAAGCATCGTACTTGAAGCAGAAAGTCCGATGAGAAATGAGAACAACACAAATCCTCCAATGCCCCAAACCAAAACCCGGCGCCTACCGTAAAGATCGGCGGTTCTTCCACCCAGCATGAGGAAACCGCCAAACGTTAGGATGTATGAGGTCAGTACCCATTGCAAATCCGCAGCAGTAAAATTGAGGCCCTTTTTGATGGCAGGAAGCGCTACATTAATAATGGCACTATCCAGCACCACCAAGAACATAGTCAGTGATAATAAAAATAGAACGATTTTATGGCTCTTATTCATAAGTTAGATTATCGGGTTTTAAATAGGAGAGATTTTAGATTATTACAGAATAAGAGGAGCTTTGCAAGCATGCCTTGCAATCACTGTTCTTTTCTGGAATACTCAAAGTATGATGAAGAGAAAATTTAATTCAAGAAAATTCCGAATTATCTTTGTCATAATACTCGTCATTGCTCTCGGAGCAATAGGATTCGCCAAGATAAACAAAGATACCTTCTCTCCTATGAATAGGTTCTCTCAAGTTGATTTCGGTAATCAAAAAGTTATGCTCAACAACCAAGAACTTCTCTTTGTAAAAGGCTCCTACAAAAGTTCCGACACGACGTATGGACCGCATACCGCCAGCATAGGAGATCAAGCAGGTAATCTCTCCAAGACACGTTACGTAGCAATTTTGACTGACAAACCGGGAGGATCAGGCACATTTTCCTACTTGGTAGGTGCCATGCCAAAACAAGGCAAAATAGTATATTCCAAACCGGTTCTACTGGGCGACAGAATAAAGATAATTTCAGTTGTTGTTGATAATCCAGGAGCTAAAGACAACGGCATAGTTACCGTACAGTATCTCGATAGAACTGAAGGCTCCCCTATGTCATCAGAACCAACACAAGAAATAATCGCAAAATACACTTTCCAAGACGATGGTAATTTACTAGCCGTACTTCACTAATCTTATTTCTCCTGTCAAATCCCCAGTCGTTTATTTTCCCAAGACTTAATGACTACACTGAAGAGGCGTTGTGGACGAGAAGCCTGAGTATTGATTACTTCCCAGGGGAGCAACAGCAGCACTTGCATATGCATATCTTGCATAGTAAGTTGTACTATTCTTAATTGTGGTATTAATTGTATTTGATTGGCCCGCTGAATTAATAAGATCAGTTCCCCCGTTCGTCGAGCCGACCTGATACCAATAGGATCCAGCCCCATTTACCGCTTGAAAAGTAATCCCGACATTCCAGGTATTCTGATTTGGACCGCCATTATATGTCTGACAACTGATACTGATCGGGCCTCCGGGAGCGGAAAGACTAAATCCTGAGTTGATCGTCATAACCACACTGACAGCAGGAGCAGCAATGGTCGTGGGTACTGATGTCGCGATATCTTTGTCCGTTCCATCGTTCTGACGCTGCTTCAGAATCGCAATGAGGGTATACCAGGTTGAGTTTTTGGGAGCATTCCATTGCCAGGTTGTCCCGTCTGCAGGCGAAATATTGTCCAGTGCTACCTGATAGTTCTGGTCATTCATTAGCTTTTGGAAGAGGACGATGCGGGAATTTACGGGAGCAGCACCGTTAAAGTTGATGCTTCCTGAAATAGCAACAGGAGGTGTTGGCTGAGATGTCGGGAGAGGGTTTTGCGTTACCACAACAGGCGTTGGAGATGGTGCGGGAGTTGGAGCAAGCGCTGAAGAATTAAGCACGAGAACTTCGTTGCTTGCGGGAGCAGTTACCGTGAGAATATTAGAAGTTCCGATCACCTGACCGCTTGTATCAAGCAGTGTCCCCTGCACCTCATAGGTCGTGCCACTGAGAGCTTTTGTATAATCGAGAGCTTGTCTAGTCTGACCGGGAAGACCCTGGGCAATAGTGGTAAATTTTTGGGCTCCTAATTTTCTCCCCTGAACAGTAATCGTAGAACCCTCAGGAATATAACCATTGACAGTAACCGTGCCTGAAATTGCAGTAATGACTGGCTGCTGCTGAGGAGCCTCAATGTTGAGCGCAAGCACTTCTTCATCAGCAGGCGCAGTTACATCAAGCGGGCTTGATGAAGCCACCACAACACCATTAACAATAACTTGCGCTTGAATTTCATAGGTCTTCCCCGTTCCTGCCACAGCAAAACTCCAAGGGCTTTTATCAACAACAGGAAGATTAGAGGCAAAAACACTTGGCTGGGCTCCTGAGTAATATTCTTTCTGCGTTAAAGTGATTGAGGCCCCACTTGGAATAACTCCATTGACATCAAAAATCCCACTAACGGTAGCTTGAGGAGCTTGGGTCGTTGCCGATGGTCCTTTTTGAAGAAATATGTAGGCAAGCATAGCACCAGATGCCAAAGCAACAAGGATGACAAAAAAAGTCGCAAGCTTAAATCTCATATAATAAGCGTAGCATCTTTATTTTTATAAGACAATAACGGAGACAGGGAGGAAAGGGCTAAGTCTTCTCCAAAGCTTTTAAAGCATAAAACTTTATGTCTGACTTTATTTCTTTGCTTTCCTCTATCTCCTCTTTTGTAAACCATCTACATTCCTCACTTAGTTCATCTATACCCTGAGTGATTTTATCCGTGGTGGCTTTAGCAAAATAAACAAACGAGACGTGCTCATGGTCACCACTCACCCTATGCCTATGAAGATAATACGGAGGAATCAAGTCCGTCGTAGTGTCTTCTTTGCGCGAAGGCTTTAATTTCTCATCCAATTCAATTTCTAGCCCCACCTCTTCTCTTGCTTCACGAACAGTGGCCTCGACAGGATCTTCGTGTAGTTCTATATGTCCACCAACGCCTAGCCACATTTTATATTTATCATGCTTTCTGAGTAAGACTTTATTCTTGTGAACTATGAACGCCTCAACAGTAAAATCAATCAGCTTATTAATGTGTGACATGAGGTCATTATATCAGGCCTAGGGGAGGGACTGTCCCTTTTGGGACCAAAGCCGGAATTTGAAGCGTATTGCGAGAAGCCTTAGGACAAAGATGGCGAATATTACTATGTATGCGGCCCAAGGATTATGCATGGGGTCTCTAAAGAGTGCATAAATTATGCCGAGTACGATTGCAGGACTTGCATAGAAATCTTTATGAAGAACATAGGGAATCTCCCGTATCGCAATATCACGCATAATCCCGCCGCCAACCGCTGTAATGACTGCAAAGAATACAATAGCGATGGCGCTTAAATGCAAAGAGTCAGCCCTCTGTGCGCCGATAAATGCAAACGTGGAAAGCCCAACGGCATCAATGACAAGAAAATATCTTTGAATTTTATTAAAATTATTATAAAAGATGATGGAAGATATGACCCCCAAAACAACCGCAAAGAGATAGCTGTAGTCGGTCAAATATACCGGGGTCCTGTTCAGCATGATTTCGCGAATTGTCCCGCCCCCTAGTCCGCTCAATAAAGCACAAAAGAATATGCCGAATAAATCAAGCTTTTTAGCAAGTCCGATATAAGCGCCAAAAAACGCAAACGAAAATACTCCAAGTAAATCAAGAAGATAAATATCTACACTCAAGTCTCCTCAATTATAGCACTTTTGTTCTCTCCAAAAGCTTGAGGTCAGCGTAGGTGACCATGACATCTCGCATGAACTTGGCAAAGCCTTTGGCGTGCTTTTCATACACCTTCCGAAACCTTGGTTTATCAACACGCATTTGGCCAATCGCTGACCTCCAAAAAGCCTACGAGGGAAATAAAGTTATTCCGCGCGCTCGTCTACTTGAAATACTCCAAAGGTATTACCTTCAGTATCGAGGAAATAGCCTTGCCAACACTTACCGGCAACAGCAAACTTCGGCAGAGCAATAATGCCACCATATTTCAAAATCTTATCTGCAGTCTTATCAAAATCTAAAACTTCCATTGAGCAAACAAAGGCGTTTGTCCCTTGTTCGGAAGCAGGCTTTGGAGCGGGACGTTTCATGAGCCCACCATTAACTCCATCAGTAGCAATACGCCAATAATCAATCGGTAAATGACTATCTTTGGTAAATTTCCAATTAAAAACTGAGGCGTAAAACACTATCGCTCTTCCTGGATCATCGACTTGAATCTCAAAATAAGCAACAACATTCATTTTATTTTGGCTGATAGTGAAGAAAGGTAACTCCGCTTTTAAACTCTTTTGCTCTTATTAGCTTTAGAGAAATCATTTCCGGTAAATTTTTGAAGAGAGGCTTTCCTTCTCCTAGCACAACTGGATTCACCAGTAACTGATAATCATCAATGAGTCCAAGTTTTGCAAGCTCACTGACAAGTATGCCACTACCAAAGATCATTATATTCCCCCCAGGTTTATGTTTTAGCTTCATAATTTCTTCTTTATCAACGTGTTTTACAATTTCGGTGTTTTCCCACGTAGCTTCTTTAAGAGTGCGGGAAAAAACGATTTTATTGGCTTTATTCAAAATATCTGCAAAGACGGGATTTACTGACTTACCCATAGGAGTTGGCCAAAAACTTGCCATCATGTCGTAGGTGATACGACCAAATAAATACATATCGACTGTCTCTTCTCCTTCCTGACTGAATTTTGTTAACTCTTCGTCACGAATAGCCCAATCGATTTTGCCATGCTTATCGGCAATATATCCGTCGATACTGACATGTTCAAAGACAATTATCTTTCTCATTTTATTTTTTGTTACTCTCCAACAATGCCTGTCTTGACTTCTCCAGCTCGCTTGTAGGTGGCAAGAAACACTCCAGTTTTCGTAGTCACACTCTCCGTTAGCGTAAATGCTTCCGCAGTCGCGTCATCATCAAACAACTTTTTTCCTTTACCAAGAACCACTGGATAAATTTTGAGCCGGAGTTCATCCACTAGATCATTTTTAAGTAACAGATGAACGATCGTACTGCTACCCCAAACTTGAATGTCAGGACCCTCTGATTTTTTGAGCTTTTTGATATCTTCCAAACTATCGATAAAAACGGTGTTTTTCCAGTCTGTCTTTTTCTTAGTCTTGGACATAACGTATTTTGTGCCTTCATTGATGCCAGGCCAAAAGTCTGCATGGTCAGGCCAGAAAGCAGCCCAGATATCAAATGTTTTTCTGCCTAAAAGATACTCGGCCCGTTGTGCCAGCTCTTTTTGCACTACCCTAAGACCCTCTTCGTCGCCATACGGCGCGGTCCAACCGCCATATTTGAAAACGCCTGATTCATCTTCTTCAGGTCCACCAGGAGCTTGCATTACTCCATCTAATGTAATCATTGCGAGGACAATTATTTTTCTCATATGCAGATAGTATACCAGTTAATTAGTAAATAATTGTAAAAAACCGCTATATTCAGATGTAGGAAAATCCGCCTTGTTCATGAAAATTATCAACTTTTTGGAAGATACTTTTAGGAGTAATGCCAGTAAAATCTTTTAAATCACGAATAAAATGAGACTGATCGTAGTAATTTAATGCATGAGCAACATCAGTGAGTCTTTCAAATTTTTTCGATTTCATTAATCGTATTGCTTCATTAAATCGTTTTACGCGAATATATGATTGAGGAGGAATACCCACTGTCTGCACAAATCTTTTTTCTAATTGTCGTTCTGATATATTCAACGAGATGACTAAATCTTTTACATCAATTGAAGCAATATGTTTACTAATTAGTGCCAAACTTTCCTCAACTAATCCATCTCTTGTTTTCGCTTGTTTTTTTTGAGTTACTAAAAACTTTGTCAATAGTGCAATCTGTTTTTTCTTCGTTGGTGCTTCAAGTAACTGACTAGTAAGATCTTGCCCAGCAAAGGTATTAAGATCTATCCTTCTCTCTGTTATGGTTGATGCATCAATACCAAAAATTGATCGTAAAGCATGGGGCTTAAAAATTACTTGTATAGTGGTAAAGGGTCCTTTTTTATAATTCATGATACTATGTGTTATCCTCGCACCGTAAATAAATGACATTGATACTGAATTCTTTACTCCTGAAGAGGTGATAAAATTTTTAATCGCCGACTGACCTTTTTTATGCTGAAAAACAATACCCGAAGCGGCAAGCGGAGCTACTTTTATCTCCAACTGGTCTTCCCCCGCATAGTCAAATATCCTAAAACACTCTATGTCTTGTCGAAGACTTTCAGGAGCAGGAATTGTATGGAGCGTAATAGTCTTCATAGGAAATTATATCAAAGAGAATATTTGAAGAGCTTACTAGCCGACGAATCATCTCTGTGGTTGTCGAGATACAAACACAATTTTATTTTTTTACTTTTTTCCCTAACTTATAAGCACTATGAGCAAGACACGCTGCAACTACAACACCGACGAAACTAAACCAATATGGCACGGCCCACCCGGCAATGACGATGCTCCAGCCATTGACTAATCTTGCCGCATGCAATACAGCGATAACTGAGAAAATAACCGTTATTACTGTAAAGAAAGTTTTTTGAGACAGCATATTATAAAAGAGTCAGTATCCATGCAGCGAGCATGAGACTAATAAATGCATTTACTGCCATGATTGACAGCTTCAGTAGGAAATATTTCCTCTGATCTTTACCCCAGATGACTGAACTGATCTGGGTGGGGACTACGAAACCAAGCCAGATAAAGCTCGCAACGGCAAAGGGTGAGAGCATCGGCACTGCCTGTATAAAAAGCGCCAAGACCAAGGTGGTTACGATCGTTATAAAGAGTTGCAGTCCGTAAAACGGGGTCATCGCTTTCTGCATTTTTTGCAATTCGACTTTGGAAAGACCTTCGCAATCATTAAACTTCATCCACTGCTTTCCAAAGAGCAATGGGCCATACCAAAAGGCGCCTAAAACAAACTGGGCGATAACTGCTAATGCAACTGCCAAAAAATTAATCTCTACACTCATACTCTCACAGTATATATTATTATATTTTCAATTGAAATACCCTTTACGAGAACTTTTCAGTGCTCACAGCATATCTTGGATTGAGCCTTAGAATTTTTGATCGTGGACTTTGCGCACTGTATCTTGCAGAATCCTCTTCCAGCCGTGTCCCCCAAGAACTTATCTCCTGGACAGGT
The DNA here is from genome assembly GCA_023245515.1 of Candidatus Levyibacteriota bacterium. Lineage (GTDB taxonomy): Bacteria > Patescibacteriota > Microgenomatia > Levybacterales > UBA12049 > JAHFKE01. Next base: position 14,607 of record JAHFKE010000003.1, on the reverse strand, counting down.
GCGTTCTGGATTTGCCTCTTTGTGCCCCCTTATCATATCAGGTGAAATATCTGCATACCGATCGCTAATTAGTTCCGCCAGAGTAGAAATTTGGACACCAGGAGGCGTGTCGTGCTCGTAGTTACCAAGGAGAACCAATCCGGCACTAATTGGTATTTGCAGCTGATATTATATTATTTCTTTTTTTCTTCGTTGTTTTTTACTCCTGCTTTGAGTAGTTTTTTAATTAGGGCAAGAGGAAGTTCTTCGCTTAAAGAAAATCTGATTGTTGCGGTGGCAGTCTCATATTTTTTGAGCTCATCCTTATAGTCCTCAATAATAGGCGGCATCACATACAGTCCGACATGATTTCTGGCATATGCGAAATAAGCAAGACGCCCTTTGTAGCCATAATATGGCATGCCATAGCTTAATTTTTCTTCGGCATCCGGCGCAGTATCTTTAATAATTTTACGAAGCTGCCTTAACTTACCCTGCACCTCACTTGGTGCATTCGCAATATACTCATCCACATCTTTTATTCTCATGCCTAAAGTATATCAGACGATTTTAATTTTTAGAAACACCTACAAAGAATTACTTACTTTTGAATCCAAATTTGAGGATAAGAAGGATGATATTCATTACTGCACCAACCGTGTTGGCTATAACGACGGGAGGGGCTTCTTTCGCTATGCCATAGATAACCCACAGGCAACATGCGACAGAAAACATAATAAGTGTCGTCGCCGAAAGATCTTTGGTCTTCTTGGTCTTCCATGCACGAAGAACTTGCGGTAACAACATCAAGACATTAAGAACTGTCGCGATATATGCAAGCACATCAGGATTTATCATTATATTTACAGTGTAGCAGAACTCCTCGAACGATAGATGACCAATCAAGAAAGGGAAGAGATTCAGTCTTCATTTGCATAGTATGCAATCGCATCACAGACAAATTGAGAGACTTACAGGAGACGGAGTTCTTGGCTACTTTTTTAGGCGCGAGGCAAAAAGCATAGCTAGGAAATGAGCAGCAATCATTAGTCCAATAATACCCTTGAAGCCGGCAAATGTGAGGATAACGCCACTTATTGCTGCTGCTGCAGAAATGAAAAGCGTATTGCATCCATGAAACAAGCCCCACTCAGTTGCCTCTTTCCCTTTCTGCTCAGAGCGTGCATAAAGAAGCTTCCATATTGGCATAATAATGCCTACACCAATCGCGTAAACCCCAAGTCCGGCCATAAGTAAAGTAACATCTTCCGCAAAAAAGAGTATGACAAGACCAGAAGTCTGTAGGAAATAACCGATTGTTAGTAAACCTGGTTTTTTGGCAATATGATCCTCCATAAAACCAAAAACAATGGTTAGCAATCCAGCAAGCAGGGTATAAAACGCCCAAGAAAAAGTTATAGCTTGTGGACTAGCTCCAAGCGTGGTGGCATATAAAGCATAGAGCGGCGTTAACAATGCCCAACCGAAGACGTTAAGAAAATTAACCAAAAGCAATAGGGATACATTGCGTCTGTTGCTCATACTAAATAATTATAACAAGCATCAGCTCTGTGTAGTATTAGCTGTTTCCCAGAACTGCAAAGAATAAAAGCTGAGCAGTTATTTATTTGTGTGTCTTCTTCATGTAGTGAAGCGATTTTTCGATGAGCTGAGCAAGTACCGCCTGATCTACATCGGAAAGCTTATTTATATACAAACAGCCACCAATTCCACCACTTCTCTTGTGCTTTCCCAACTTCTCCAGTAGAGCTGTACTATTGTTATTGCCATGCATGATATAAAGCGACAAGTTTTGCTTTCTTGGTGAAAATCCTACCAACATCCAGTCCCCTTCCTGCGTACTTCTTTCCGATTTGTAATGATATTTTCCAAATCCCACGATACTCGTTCCCCACATGACTGCTTTTTCTCCGGTAACTTTCTCGAACATTTCCAGAAGAGCAAGACCGTCTATTCTTTTTGACTCCGGCTCAATCTTACTTAGAAAATCCTTAGCACTCTGATTGGTAATTTTTGTTTTTAACTCTGCCATAGTGAGATTATATCAGAAATTAAAGATGCCGCACTCGCTCAGTGAACGATTCGGAAGATAGACTGAGTAGGGAAACTTATTTATCCGTAAGCAAATCCACTTCCGTTCGGATATCTATAAAATTCCCATTCACATCACCGTCATCATTCATCCAAAATTTTTCCGGCACAGCTTTATATACTCTACGAGGACTATCTCCTTGAAACTCGAGAACTCTTGTCGCCGGATCCTTTTGTTTGCCCACTCGCCCATCGAGATGTTTTAATGCATTCCTAATTTCATCTTCCCCGGTCAGCACATAAGCTTTTGCCTGCACATAGACGCCTTCACCTGTACCCTCCGGTGCAGTTGAGTCATAAATCACAAGAAATACTTTATTGTTCTCAGCGATATTTTTTGAATGTTGTCCATTTTGATCAGACGCCCAGTAGAAATTGTAGTTTTCATCAAACGCGGAATAGACCGGACTGTTCCATGGCTGCCCATCTTTTGAAACAGTGGCAATAGTTATATATAAAATTCTTTCGATGATGCCTTTTGCCTTTGCAACTAAATCAACATTGTGCATAATAATTATTTAGCTTCTACGCCTATCTTCCAAACTCCCTTTTCCCGAAATGCTGGGATTGTTTGGCGACGAGCAGCATTGAGAACTACGGGAGTTGGTTTTTGTTGCTGTTTTGCATAATCTACGAGCAGAATGATTTTGTTAGCTTTCAGATAGGCTATGCGCTTATGCAAAGACTCCATCAAGGACATCGTGACTATCCTTTCCATTTTTTTTGCTAACTGACCATCACGATATTCGTTAAATGCATCATAATAGGTTTTCTTTTCTTTATCTCGAATAATAACCCCAGGGAAACCCCAACGTAAAAGCTGGTAATTAAGAAGAACCCGACCGATACGACCATTACCATCATTAAATGGATGGATCGTCTCAAAGTCTAGATGAAACTTAGCAATCTTATCAATAAAATAAATATCATGATCACTTGAATACTCAATGAGATGTTGCTCAAGCATCCGCTCAATATGCTCAGGTGCCGGAGCTATATGCGTACCAACACGCACATATTCATGCTCTTTGCGAAAACGCCCTGCAATACTCTCGTCAATATTGCCGATAAGCATTTGATGAAGAAGCAAGATTAGTTCCTCTGATAATTCCTGCTCTTTTGCTTTCCTACGAACATAGTCCATAACAAGTGCCAGATTTTTTGCTTCAAAAACTTCTCGCAGAGAAATATCACGCGACACCTCCATTTCAAGAAGAATCTTCTCCGTTTCCTTAAGTGTTAGCGTTGAATTTTCAATCGCGTTGGAGTTATAAACGCTCTCGGGTATTTCTGCTTCATCAATAATCTGTAAAAGCGCGTCTTTATCAACCTTTAAGTGGTCGTATTCTTCCTTGAGATCTTTAAGTCTTTCTTTGGTGGGGATTGAAGTTGCCATAACTATCGAATTGTATCATATTCACGCCATTTTGTCAATTTGACGTGAATTTGATACGTAAAGCGACCACTATTCACGCTATTTTAGCAAAAAAGACGGTATTGCTCAGACTATTTTTTATCAAAGTTGGCTACTTTGAACTCCTTACCCTTTGTATCATACGTGATCCATTCCCCTGCCTGCTTACCATCTTTAAAGTATCCTGAGCGCATCTTTGTGCCATCTTTTCTGAACCACTCCCAATACCCATCACACTCACCATCAAGCATCTCCCCTTTGGCCCAAACACTCCCATCCTTGTGATATTCAATATGTTGTTGTTTCATAAGACAATTATATCAAAGACTGATAGGCTTTACTCTAAACGCTCCGTCTAATAGGAAATCTAACAGAAACTAGGATGATAGCCACAGCTTTGCGAAGTAGATCGAGAATATTATTGAGATGACCAATACGCATTGATTGATGAGTTGATAGATAAACCATACTGAATCATTTTTAAAAATTTTATAAAATCGTAATGTGTTGGCAGGATTACGATTCTTAGTTGCAAATTGCTCATTCAGCCAATACATGATTTCCCCCAAGCTTCTTACAGCCCAAAAAACAGAAAGTATCAATAAAAATAGATACCAGTCATTAAGAAGGATTGTAGCGATAGATACTACTATCCAAAATGGCCCAAGCACTACGATATCTCCCCAAACAAAAGCGCCCAGGAAGACTATATGGTTCGTCAATCCAAAAACATTTTTCTTCTTCGTTACCTCATGATACCCTTTTAAGAAAAAGGTAAGATTTAAGAGACCGTAGGAGAAAATTATAATCTGCTGCCAAAGTGTCATGAGGAGATTATATCAGATACATAGTCGTCCTAATTGGCTCCACCTAATGGACGAAGTCAGGATCTCTAAATTAGGCCGGAGAAGAGGAGGAGCAACCCCACTGCTGTGATCGTTGCAAAGACACCGATTGTTTGTGTAAATAGTTTTACTGCCTCTTTTTTCTTCCCATCAATTAAAAGCTGGACTGGTTGATAGAAAAATACGTATGCCATGAATGCAGCAGAAAGAGTAAGTAAGGACAAGAATATGACAGGAGCAAATGCAGTATCTGGCTTGTGGCCCTGGATCCGAGTTATGTAGTTCATAATGCTGACGATAAGGACAATATAGCCAGAAGCACTCAGGGCATTAATAATAGGATTTTTAGACATTATATTAATTATTACTGTATTCCAGAATATCTCCTGGCTGACAATCTAATGCTTTGCAAATTGCCTCCAAGGTTGAAAAACGGATAGCCTTTGCCTTCCCATTTTTCAAGATAGAAAGATTCGCCATAGTTATACCTACTTTTTCAGTAAGTTCAGTAACACTCATTTTTCGCTTTGCCAGCATGATATCGATATTGATTATTATTGCCATAATTACACCTCATACGGTTAAATCATTTTCTGATTTTATGTCGACCGCATTTTGTAGAAGCTTTTGAAAAATAGCAGCAGCTGTGGCAATCACACAGAATGCTAAGCTCAAACAAATACCAAGCATTGTCGGACCTGCCGGATCATCACCCTGCGCAAAGAAATGGATATACAACACTGCTAATGCAATAAAACCGATAAGACTGAGTGAGGCAAATTTCATATTTTTGAGTGTATTCACAGCATCTTGAGAAAAGGCTTTATTAGCATCGATGAAGTTTAATAATTTGAATGCTTGATATAGCCCAATAAAAAATGGGATTGAAGCTATATAGATATAGATAATAAACGGATCTTTGTAAATACTGACGAGATCTAGATTGTTAGCTCTTCCTTCAGTCTGGGGGAACCAAACTAAACCACCGAGCACGCCGATTGCGACGAGTAAGATAACAGCTTTTAAAAATAATGTTGACCCTGATTTAACTCGCCTCGCTGAAGCTTTGGCGAAGCGGGTCGGGGTTGAACCACGATTCATAATCATATTCTAATCTAGTATTTATCGTTTGTCAATATATTATTATTGTTATTCACCAGAATGGACTTCTTAGGTTGCCCAGCTACACAACCATTCCTTATATTCAACGACATCGAGCTTGCAATATTATAGAAATAATCAGAAAATATAAGCATGTTGGGATTATGGTTTGTAATAATAGCACTTCTATTAAACGTTTTTTCTAGCATCGTTAAAAAGGTGGTACTTCATGAGAAATCCTCTCACGATGGCTTGGCGTATGCCACATTATCTTTTACTTTGGGAGGAATCTACGGACTTTTCATCTATTTTTTCTTCAGTGGAGCTCATGTAAGTGACATTAATAGCTTACTAAATCCAAAAGTATTTTTACTTTTGTCACTCGACGTTTTCATCTGGGGCTTAGGTAGTTTTTTCTTTTATCCTGCATATAAACAGGTTCAGGTTTCTGAGTCAACAATAATTACATCCCTTCAAGGATTTTTTGCTTTATTTTTAGGTTTGCTAGTTTTTAAGACAGAAACATTCAGTATTACTCGTATAATCGGTGGCATTCTTATTCTTGCTGCTTTGATATTGCTATACAAAGGTAAAGGGAAATTTAAAATAGAGAAGTATAGCTTACTACTAGTGCTCTCCTCACTCATATTTGCTTTAGGATCGGTATTAGACAATATAATAATTGCAAACAAATATTTTTCATCTGTGGCTTTTTTACAAATCTTTAACTTTGGATTAGCTGCAGTTGTAGTTTTACTGCTTAGTCCAAAGAGTTTTAGAAAGATAGCCCCAATTTATCATGATAAAAAAGCTTTATTAGTTTTATTTTTTAATAGTCTGGCGACTTTTTTACTATTCTTTTTTGTGTACCAGGCATACAAGCTAAGCGTTGTTGCTTCTCAATCAAATATGATTTTGTCTTCTCAGGTAGTATTAGTGGTTTTTCTTGGAGCATTATTTTTTAAAGAGAGAAGGAATTTCCGAAGAAAATTGGTAGCCGCAATAATTACAGCCATTGGAATCTATCTAGTATCTTGAGCTCCACCTTGCAGAATATGTTCGAACCTATTTCTTTGCAGTTTGCCACAATATCTGGGTTATGGGCCCGTCTTGGGATTTTGACTTTATATTCTCATATGACTTTTGCACGATTTTCTCAAGGATTGGCAGATCTATATCGTGAAGATGTTTGATATAAAGGCAATACCCAGTAGTGGTATACTTACCTAGTTTAGCCAAGAACTCTGAGTAGCGTGCCGTGCCGTCCATCACGTAAACAGTAATCTTACCTTTTCTTGGATAAAAGCCAATAATAAGACCGTCGCCTTCGCGCCCACTGTCGTATTTGTAGTGGTAGGTATCAAACCCGAGAGTTCCCACATTCCACAGCCTTGGTGCGTGTCCGCTTATTCGCTGCATCATTTGAGTAAGCACCTGGCTATCCTGTGCAGTTTGCTCATCAAGTGAAGCAATGTAGTCTTTGACTGATCTGTCGTTTTGAGCGGTTGTTTTGTCCATAAGTTAATTGTACAATCGTCCTACTTTGCTCCCCTTAGTAGACTTATCCCATATTTCCAGCTTTATTCGCCAGCTTTTCGGATTGCTTCAAGATCAAGCTTTTTCATTGGCAGAAAGACTTTTGTTACTGCCTCCGCTTTTTTAGGGTCGCGCATCATTTCATCCAAAATTCTTGGTGCTATCTGCCATGTGACTCCGAATTTATCTGTACACCATCCACACTGCTCTGCTTCAGGAACAGCGGAAAATTTTCCCCAGAAGAAATCAATTTCTTCTTGTGTTTCACACTCCACAATATATGAAGTTGCGCCATTAAGTTTGAATTGATCAACAGGACCACCATTGAGAGCCATGAAGCTTATTCCATCAAGTTCGTATTCAGCTGTCATAACAGATCCTTCAGGTCTTCCGGAAACTTCTTCACTTGCTTTAGGATTTTTTGTGATGTCTCCAATTTTTGCCTGATGATCACCAGGAGCTGAATTGAAAGTATCTACGTAGTAGTTTGCTGCCTCTTCTCCGTCATTGTTGGCGAACCAGATGCATGTAATTAGTTTACTCATTTTATTTATCAGGGGAAAATTCTATTATCCATTCAATGCCGTATTTATCTCGAAACATACCCATATATGACCCGTAAGGGCCATCACCCATAGGTCCTTCTACTTCTCCGCCAACCGAAAGGCCAGTAAATAATCTGTCTGCCTCTTCTTTACTTTCCGTACCTACTAAAATCTTGCTTCTATTTTCACGCTCATTTACTCGCCCCAGAACCTCAGGAACATCATTGGCTATCAACATAGTGCTGTTACCAATAGGTAAAGCGATATGCATTATTTTATTTTCTTCTTTTTCTGCCACGGGGAATTCAGCGCTGGCAATGTCTTTGAAACGCACCACCTTCGCAAACTCTCCACCAAAAACAGATTTATAAAAGGTAAATGCTTCTTCTGCATTGCCATTGAAGTTAATCCAAGGATTTATTGTAGCCATACAGTGATAATAGCAAATTAAAGTAGATAAAACAATTTTATTCAGCTCCGCGACGAGGATTTTCGCCAATTGGCAGATAAATCTCCCTCGGACCCTTGTCAGCCTACTGGCTGACTATCACGAATTATAAATTTTTGGCTCCACCTAATGGAACAAGCAAGAACTTATTTTTTATCGTAATGCTTTTTAACAACTTGCATCAAATCGGAATGTTTTTTCAGAATTTCTTTTACATTGTCTTCATTAATTTTTTTAGTTGTTATTTCTTCGAAAAGATATTTAATTGAAATAATAAATGACTCTAATGGATAAACATAAGAGCCAGGATTACTCCTACCTTGAATTAATGCTTCTTGCCAATAAATTTTTCCTAGTTCGTAAATTAGTTTTTCTTTTTCTCTGTTATTGCGGTGGTGTTCATTAATCCAAGTGATTACTATTGAGGAGACGGCACCTATTAAAACACCGATAAGAGTAAATACAGGAATTAGAATTTCATTTTTCATTGGCTCCGCGACGAGGATTCCCTTCGACAAGCTCAGGATACCCCCAAGACCCTTCAGCCTACTGGCTGACGATCATGAATTATAAATTTTTGGCTCCGCGACGAGGATTCGAACCTCGGACCTTGAAGTTAACAGCTTCCTGCTCTACCGCTGAGCTATCGCGGAGCCAAAAATTCACTTCGGAATATTTTATAGGTAGAATAGTTGTTATTTTAACATGAACGATGATTCAAATCCACAGGTGAATACTAATAGGCGCGGAATTCGACGTCAGAGGGAAGAGTAAATTTGGACTGGTCAGGTGTCCACGAGTGACAATTGAAAAGCATCCTTTGCTTTGCCTGCTCTGCTTGCTGACGCTGTTGCGCAGTCATGGTCGTGTGAGTTGCATCAGGTGAGAATTTAAAGCCCATCTTCACACCATTGGTAATGACCCAACTATATGCAGTACCCTCTTTATAAACAGCATTTGCTTCCATCGTCATGCCGCTCACTTGAGCAGTCAGCGTACTTCTCCCCTGTCTCCCGGTCGTCCAAAGCTTACCCGTATTAAATGGATTATTATTACCTGCTTCAACAGGCACCTTGATATCGCATTCAAGATTTTGACCCCTACCGACAATATCTGTAAGGTTACTACTGACCTCACCACTTAGTGCTTCGGTGGGCTGAGAAGTTAAGGTCATTGCTCGTGGGTTTGCGTCGGAAGTTGATGAAGAAGACGAAGGCGTACGATGCGAGGAATAATAATAGGCTCCTGCAGCACCAAGAATAAGAACGGCAACAACAAGGACAAGCGAAACAGGTGCAAATCCCCTCTGGTGGTACAATCGATCATTCCCCATATATTAATATATATCAATGAGAAGCAATCCTTGTCAAGTCTCGATGAGCTAAGAAGGATAGATCTCTCTAGGAGACTTGATAGCGTTTGGGGTTCAGCTTTTCAGCGCCGTCTCCATATTGAGCAACAAGCGGATCGACTTCCTCTTCGCCATGAATATTATCAGGTCCGACAGCACATGTTCGCCGCAAGAGCCATTCGTAAGAAACATGCCCTTCATGATCAAGTTCAGCCCCATTTACAGGCTGAGCGTCAAGTTCCACCAACATATCGTAGGCAGCCCGAGTAATCCATTCTGCTGTTCTATATTTTGGATCTACAATCTGGGGCAACTGAGCATCAATATGATCATAAAAGCCGTGCTGTAATTTATTTCGCACATAAGATAGGGTGCTAATGCCTGTGTCTAGTGTATCAACCACGTCCATATATCCGGTCTCAGGATCTATACGGGGAACCTCAAATGGAACAGGCTTTCCTTCTTTCTCCTGAACCTGTTTGGCAATAACTTCCTTGAGGAAAGGTCTTGCATCCTCATGAACGATTTCGAATAGAATAATCTTCTTCAGTTTTTTCATTTCACGCTCGCTCTCCGTGTCGGTTGATCGTATTTTTATCTCGTCCAGGTACTCATTGATAAATTCATTTGACTCCTGTATAAGTTGATCTTTTGTTTTGCCATATTTCTTTTCTGCGTTTTTGTCTTCCATGATCATTCTCCAAGAGTGATTAGCATCATGCATAAAGAACTCCTCCGGAGATTGTTCGAATTCGTCAACGTATAAGAAATCTGGGGAAATTCCAACAAACCGGATAGGTACCCCGCGAACACGCATAAGATCAGTTGCCGAAAGCGGTTCAAAAGTAGGAATAACCATTTCTTCAGGAACCATACCGATAAGCTGATCAAAGCGATATTTGTATCGATACATATGGTAAGAAGCATATTCCGTATCCTTAGGATTATGCTCGACAATTTTATCTTTTGGCATAGTGTCATAAAAACCTTTTTTCTGACGGGCAACGAGATCAAAAAAGGCAACCCCATCGGCAACAGCAAGAAGCGTAGGCAGATATGGACAAAAGGTTCTATTTTTTAGACAAACTTGTCGTAAAGAAATAACGGCCTTATCTCGTATTCCGGCAAGCAGCGGGGTCTCCTCGCACAACTGATTAATTTCGTCACTGAAAGCCTCAGAAAGTATTCTATCGACTACCGGAAAGAGTTCCGGAAAGGAAACTTCAGGTGAATTGCCTTGAGATTCAAAGCGGTCCTTCAAAGATTCATAGGTCTCTAAGGGATCTTTTATAACAGAGCGTATGAATTCATACTCGCGCATCTTCTTCTCTTTTTCAAGTGAAGTTTGACTGGTAATTTGCGCCACGATTTCACGGTGATGCCCAAAGGCAAAGCCACCCGATGAGTCATCGGGAGACATAATCTCTGATTTCTTTCTCCAGACTAAGCCATCCTTTACCTCGCCTTCGACTTCGCACTTAAAACCGATCGTATCAACGATATGTCTTGGGTCAGAAGGTCGAAGAATTGACTTAATATTTTCACTGTAACGATATCCGCTTGTATCTTCGGGGTAAAGGCGCACGACTCCTCGATCAGATTCGCTCCGGACAACAAAGCATGTTTTTCCATTAGTATCAACCTCTTGGCTATAGCTAACATTTTCGTCTTGACCCATTACCTTTTCTCCTGCTACCCGAAGAGCAGCAAAGACCTCGGGACGGAGGTCAAGATCATTATCCTCATCAGTATCTTTTATAATCCCTCCAGGAAGAGAAAGCCCGAAAGGATAATAGTCACGCTCAAGACAAAGAACTTCTTTCTCACGCTTTCTATCAGAGTCAGGCTTGGTTATGACAAGATCAACTGTTTTGGTGGGCACGAGAAGCCTCTCCACATATCTTCTTGAGGATTCAGCAATACTATTATTTGAAAAAAGTGTGGCTGCAAGCTTGTCTGGATTATCTGAAGCATTGCCAATATACTCTACAAGGTTCTGCCTAATACGAGATTGTTCTTCAGGATTGTTTCCTAAGCGGTGAAACCAATAGTTCATATAGAGCACTGAAGAAGGGCGGATGTCCCCGCTTGTGATTTTTTCAGACGCTACATTTTCACGAATCAAAAAGCTGGAGACATCTCTGGTAATGCGATCGGGTTCTCCTTCTGTTCTACCCATGGGGTGAATGGCTGATTTTTCAATTCTCATATGCGTAATTATACCTCACTTTCGAGGCTAAGTAAACAAAATGCAAGAAGGATGCCTGCCTATCTATGAGTTGAAAAGTGACTGGGGACTTTTGCCATTATACAAATCTTCTAAAAATCTTGTGGCCTCTTCTCTTCTTGTCGGGTATAGGTGATACTGCTTGCACAGCACCGCTATTCTTTAGAGCAATCGCCTCTTTGATCAGAAAAAGTTGATTTGTAGCGATCTTAGGCAACTTATCGAAAGAGAAGAATCCGTACTCCGATACCTCGGCGCTTGGCTTGAACACCCCACCCATATATTTACCGATAGAGCAAATGTCCAGCCGAGATGCTTCCCTGTCTGTCCTCACTTTCAGTTCCATGTCTATACTGACAATCAACCCTGACTCTTCCTCGATTTCCCGCTCAAGACCCTCAAAGGGGTGCTCTTTGCCTTTCAGATATCCCCCCGGTAAGCTCCAGGCATTTTGCCGATAAGTATGCTTAAAAAGAAGAACTTCGTCCTTATTGTTAAAGACGATGCCTGTCGCTCCCACGAGAAATTCATCCTGAGTGAATCTCATGATCGCAAGCTGAATATTTTTGGGAAGCCTGAGAAGCTTCCAGATTTTAGCCAAAAGGAGCTTCATAGAGATTTTTCGTCTGAAGATTCTTCCTCGCCTGCTTTGACCCGAAGGCGGGCATTGTCCAGCTCAAGCTGATGAATCGTCTTGGTGAGTTGAGCGATCTCGCGATCTGCCTCTTTGAGTTCGCGCTCTTTTCCGTGCAAAGCAACATGCGAGGAGAAGGAGGGTATGAGGTGGAATATCCAAGCGATGATAAGTCCCAAAAGAAGAGCGCAGAGAAGCGCCACGTAGACGGGTACACCAGTGAGAACGTATGAACCAAAGCGCAGACTGATCACGGATACATTTTGCGTGGCAAAGTAAGCAATCTCAAGGCTCAAAAGAATGGCGAAAATAATAACTATCATTTTTATATCGTTCTATTATACCAAATTGACGGATAATTGTTTGAAACGTATAATCCTGGTATGGAGCGCTTCAAAATGATCTCTTCAGGCTACGTGTTTTTTATTAAAAACGGGAAGATCCTTCTGATGCGAAGAAAGAACACCGGGTATATGGATGGGCACTACGGACTACCTGCGGGACATATCGAAGAGGGCGAAACGCTTAGTGCGGGGACATGTAGAGAAATGGTTGAGGAGGTTGGGATTGACCTTAAGGAGAAAAACATTGAGCTGGCCCACGTCATGCACAGAAAGTCCAATGACATCAGAATAGACTTTTTCTTCGTCGCCAAAAAGTGGAAGGACACACCAAAGAACAATGAGCCTGAAAAGTGCGATGACCTGCAATGGTTCGACCTCGATGCTTTACCCAAAAACACAATACCATACATTAAAACCGCGATAGAAAACTACCGCAGCAAAATCATATTTTCTGAGTACGGATGGTAAGCTGAAATAGACAAAGCTACTTCTTCTTTGCAGCCTTTTTTACTGTCTTCTTAACTGCTGCCTTCTTAACAACTGCTTTCTTTGTCGCCTTAGGTGCAGCTTTTTTTGTCCTAAGCTTTGCTTCTAATTTTTTAACAGAAGCTTCAGCTTTTTTCTTAGCACCTGCAACTGCACTCTTCACCTTTGCACGATTCTTTTTATTTGAAAGCAATGCAGCTGCTGCAGCCCCAGCTCCAACAAGCGCCGCTCCCAAAACTCCAGCCGCTGTTTTATGACTTTTTTTCTTTTTTAATAAACTCATAAATAATTCACCCCCTTTCAAATCTGATGATTTGAAATAATCCTGGGATCTGCAAATCGCAGGGCCCTTCGCTTATCATCTCATTAAGTCCTTAACCATTAAGACAAAACTACCCATAGCTTGTCAAGCCTCCTTTGACGGGTATATACTTATCTTGAAAGTATGAGAGAAACTGAGCGGCTTATCGCGCTTGAAAATAAATACGGAGCCAGCAACTATGCGTCTCTTGGTGTAGTCCTAAAATCTGCGAAAGGAATATACGTCAAAGATGTTGAAGGGAAAATATATATGGACTTTCTTGCTGGATACGGAGCCCTCAACCAAGGCCACAACCATCCAGAAATAAGAAGGGCTAAAAGGGAGTATGAGCAAGAGGATGAAGATGGCTTTAGTGGTATCACACTTGGACCCCGAGCATTTCACACCGAAGCACTATCAGCATTTCTTGAAAAAGTTGCTCAAGTGACCGGCAAAGAAAAGGTGCTTCCAATGAATACAGGCGCAGAAGCCGTAGAGACAGCGATCAAAATCGCCCGCAAATGGGGGTATAAAGTAAAGGGAATACCTGAAAATCAAGCGGAGATTATTACCTGCGAACGCAATTTCCATGGCAGAACGACAACGATTGTGAGCTTTTCTACAGAAAGCCAAAACTATGAAAATTTCGGTCCCCTAACTCCCGGCTTTAAGACAGTTCCCTTTGGGGACGCGAGTGCCTTAGAAGCCGCGATTACACCCAACACCGCTGCTTTCCTTGTTGAGCCGATTCAGGCAGAAGCGGGAATACTTCTTCCCCCCAAAGGATATCTTGATGCCGCTTATGCACTATGTCAGAAAAACAACGTGCTTTTCATAGCAGATGAGATTCAGACAGGATTTGGAAGGACAGGTGACCTTTTCGCGTTTCAACATGAGACAAAGCTTAAGCCCGATATACTGACGCTTGGAAAAGCACTGTCAGGAGGGCTCGTGCCCGTCTCCGTAGCTGTAGCAAATGCAGATATCATGGACGTCATAAAGCCAGGCGATCATGGATCGACTTATGGCGGCAATCCGCTAGGAGCTGTTATCGCAAAAAGAGCTATTGAAGTTGTGATCGAAGAAGAAATGTCTCAAAACGCAAAAGTGATGGGAGAGTATTTCAGAGAACAACTGCGTGAAATCCAAAAGAGCTCCTCCAGCATAAAAGAGGTCCGGGGGCGCGGACTCATGACCGGCGTCGAAATTGACGGGTCGGCACATGAAACCTGCGAGAGACTTGTCGATAATGGCATCCTGGCAAAGGACGCCCATGGGGTTATC
>JAHFKE010000002.1 GCA_023245515.1 Candidatus Levyibacteriota bacterium | reverse complement strand
CTCGATAAATTTTCGGCGCCACAAACCATCCGCCAGTGAGCTGTTACGCTATCTTTAAAGGATGGCTGCTTCTAAGCCAACCTCCTGGTAGTCTCTGGATCATGACTTCCTTACAAACTTAGCTCTTATTTAGAGGCCTTAATTGGGAGTCTGGGCTGTTTCCCTTTCGACTCATCGGCTTAGCCCGACAAGTCTGACTACTGGAATAAACATACAGGTATTCGGAGTTTGTTTGGTTACGAGAGGTTGCCCCCCCGCGAACCATTCAGTGCTCTACCCCCTGATGCAATTAACCAGCGCTATACCTTAATATATTTCGGGGAGAACCAGCTATCTCCGGGTTCGGTTGGCATATTGCCTCTAACCTCAGGTCATCTCAGCCCATTGCTACGGACACGAGTTCGGGCCTCCTCCTGATATTACTCAGGACTCACCCTGCCCAAGGTTAGCTCACCCGGTTTCGGGTTTAATGATTACTACTAATTTCGCCCAGTTAGGGCTCGCTTTCACTATGTCTACCCAATGAAAATTGGTTAAACTAACGCAGTAATCAAAAACTCACCGGCTCATTCTTCAATAGGCACAACATTACCTCGCCTTACGGCGGGCTCTGTCTGCTTGTCAGTCAACAATTTCAGTTCTATTTCATTCCCCTCCCGGGGTGCTTTTCACCTTTCCCTCACGGTACTAGTTCACTATCGGTAGATTTTGATATTTAGGCTTGGATCGTGGTCGACCCGGATTCCCACAGAGTTTATCGTGCTCCATGGTACTTAGGTACAGTCTATCGGTGTTTTGGATTTCGCGTACGAGTCTTTCACTCTCTCTGGAAGATCATTCCGGATCTTTCCGCTATCCTTACACTCGAATATCGTCTGCCCTGCAACCCCACATAAATGTGGTTTAGCCTGTTCCGCTTTCGCTCACCGCTACTGACGGAATCTCATATGATTTATATTCCTGGCGTTACTAAGATGTTTCAGTTCACGCCGTTCCCAGCCAAGTGCTAATATAGCCATTACTGACTAACTTCACGCGTGGCCAATCCCGATATTATCGGGACTAGGTTGCCCCATTCGGAAACCGCTGGATCAAAGGTTAATGGCACCTCCCCAACGAATATCGCTGCCGTTTGCGTCCTTCCTCGGTCAAAATCTCCAAGGCATCCATTGTTGACATTAAATAGTAAATTTAAAAGACGTTTTTAATTCTCCATCAGGCTTTACGTTGATGGAGAATATTCTCTTCACTTGTCAAAGGTCTAATACGCTTATGTTTTCGAGACAATCCCGCTAGCGGGACTTACTCCAAAGCACAAGTAAGTTATCTATTATTAATTCTACTCCAATTGGTGGACTCGAAGAGATTCGAACTCTCGACCTCATCATTGCAAATGACGCGCTCTACCAGCTAAGCTACGAGCCCGGCCTGACCACAAAAAAACTAATAAACCACACAAAAAGGAGAAATGACCACTATGAAGACGCTCTAAGCCACTGATGGGTGAACAAGTATAAGATTAGATAGCATCATAAACGACATTTCTTCCGTTTGTAGAAGTTATCTTAACATAGGCTATAGAGGCTGTCAATAGGCCTTTAGAAAGGCAAACTCACCCTTTCAAATACTTCGCACAACCAAGATTAGACCTTGGAAAAATAAATGAACATGTGCTATTATAAGGGCCTGCCTCATCCTGCTCCGTTAACTTATGTCCAGACCAACCGAATCAGATACAATAAGAAGCAATAGAGAAACAGCCCTCCTCTCACCCCGTGAGCTTCTCCGTCACGGGGTAGAAACAGAACGTCTTGAAACAATCAAACTCGCCTCCGTGCTTACAGATGAATCACTCACTGATCAATCACACTCGCAAGAACTTGGAGAATCAATGAAGGGCACGCGTGGACAGCTCACTCCAATTGCTGTAAGAGCACGCCTTGGTGAACGAGGCGAGATTGTCTATGATATCATCGATGGATTCCACCGGACAGAAGGCAAAAAAAGCTCAGGAGATGAGGAAATTAATGCTACAGTGCTGTATGGACTCTCAGATGAAGAACTATTTGACTATCGTATTCTTGCGGCAAGTTCTGTACGCTCCGTACAATTCCCACGTATCGCCAAATGGATTGAGAAATCTTATGCTACCACTCCTTTCTTAGAGAAAGGTATTAGTGTTGCGCAAGCATTTGGCATAGCACTTAATGACAAATCTGACAATGCAGATCTATCGCGTGATGAAAAAAAACGCCTGAAAGACTGGGTAGAAAAGAAATGTACACGCTGGGATAAAACAGTCAGTGCGATGCATGGGATTCTTAAAATCGTAGAAGCATCTGATCCTGAACTGGTAAAGGATGTAAGAACTGCAACGGGAGGAAAGGAGCGCTCTAAGAACCTGACGCAAACCCGTCTTCAAGTGGTAGCCTTCACATATCCCGGACAAGAGCACTTTGCTATGCAGCGTGCATTGATCCAAGCATCAATTGATAGGCGTTTGGGCTCAGAGCAAACAAAAGCCCTTATACAATCTATAAAATCCGATATCAACCCTGGTATGTCGGAAGCTGAGATCTATGAACTTGCAAGAAACGCACGTATCAAAAGGCCAGAGCTTCCTGTTCTGTCTTGGCAGCCAAAATTAAGACAGGGAGATCAATCCAGGGAGCAACCAGCAAATCAGGCAAAACCCGAAACAACACAAAAAAACGCTGGAGCTGCTGGACATCAAGTAGAGATATTTAGGCGGGACAAACTAAAAGCGGAACAACAAGCCAAGGACGTGAAAAAAGAAAACTTGCGATTACAAGCACGGGTAGACAGGCTTACGCAAGATAAGCAGGGTGCACAACAACAAGTTACCATATTCGGCGGGGCCAACGCAGAATTGCGGGAACAGGTCGACAGACTAACACGGGAGAAACAACAAAGAGAAGGTGGAGCACAAGTCGCAAGATTAGAGGCAGAAAAGGCGCGGCTACAGCAACAAATAGGCAGACTAACAGAAGACAAACGGGATGCACAACAACAAGTTACCAGCTTGCAAAGAGCAAACGCACGATTACAAGAACAAATACAAGACTTGTCGTCCGGGAGCATAATTCCAGTCACTGAGGGAGACCTAACGCCAGACAGGCGGTTAGCGCAAGCAAGAGAAACAATTGCCCTTCTCCGTGAACAAAACGAGAGACTACAAACATCACATCGACAAATATGGTGGGAATGGCTACCGGGTTTAACAGACGAAGAGCGGACGGTAGCAAAAGCTAATGCCCACGGTGTCCTTGGGGCTCTTCAGAGAAGCATGCCAAAAGAGAGAATTCAAGCAGTGCTAGAGGGTGTTACCAGAAAATACCATACATATCTTAAGGAGCATCCGAATTCAGCTACTAACGGGGTTTAGTCTCACTCTATTTATTTTATTAAGGGGTATTATCTGAAGTATGAAACTACTTTGTAGAGCCAACGCTTTCCCAGGAATGATTTTGGGGATCTCTTTCAAAATCCTTTCTCCCCTTTTGAATACCTCGCTCGTACATTAAAAACTTGATAGCAAGAAACGGCGCTCTTTTTTTATTCTGTACAGCTCTTTCGTATAATCCTTTTACCCTCTCTTTTAATGGCCGCATATACTCAGCGTCTTCACGTATTAATGTCTCCAGTTCAGCGCTTGGATCTTGCTCAAGCATTTGCAATCTCCCACGAACAGCACGAGCATACAGACTAATTCTCTCTTTCACACTGTTTGCCTCATAACCCCATACTGTCGCGCCTGATGCGCAGTGGAAGCTCCGTCCGGCTCTCCGAATAGCAACACCTAAGGCATAGTCCTCACTTGCCACTTGTGGAATGCCTCCAATTTCTGCCACGAATCCTGTATCCCAGGCATTAAACCATCCATTTAGCTTCGACTCCCCTGCAACTCCCACTCCTTCTGAATTTCTTTTTATTATCTTTTTTATTCTATGCGCCATTGAAGGAGGCATCACATGTTTATCATTTCCTGTTACTACAGCTGTTCCGTCAGGATTATCAACAATAGTTTTATGCGCCTCACCAAACATATTTCGTAAAGCTTCAGGCTCTAAAAAGTTATTTGCATCCACACTCATCGCAATAGCATGGCCACTTTCAATTGCCAACGCATTCCCTAAATTCATAGCATTTGCTTTTCCCGGTGTTGTCGTATTTACGTGCATAATCGTTATATTACCAACAGTGGCTCTCTTAAACGTCGTATCCAGACCCTTATCATCCAGCTTCGTCCTCAACGCATCGTCAAAAGGTACTTCTTCTACACTTCCAACTCCACGCATAAATCCATCAACAATAGCACCACTTCTATCAGAGCAGGCATTCGTCGCCAGCACGATATTTACATTTACATCGCTGGGAAGGTCGGAAAACATAAGTGCCCCAAGAGCATCAGGAAGAAATCTTTGTTCATTGTGGATAGGAACAATAAGCGTAAAGCGACTATCTTGTGGGGCTAAGCCGGTAGATTCTTGCCACCTGACATTCGCTCCATCTTCAAAACGAGGAGATTCATATTGTTCCCAAAAAGCAGCATGTGCTTCACGCCAACCTTGTGGAGTATTACTCCGATCCCGAAATGGACTAAAATCAAATCGAGAAGCTCCGCCTCCCGCACTTACCTCTTTTAACATGGGGCGACTATATCATAAGAACTATGAGATTTCAAGCATGGCCACCTGAGCTCGAGTCGTCTTTCAGCTTCCAGAGCTGCGGCACAGCCGAAACCGGCGACAGCCTGCCGCGTATCATCGACACCACGACGTGTGCACGAAGAGCACGGATGGAGAGATTGATACAGCCGGGGAGATTAGCCCTCTTGATGTTCTAACCACCGCTCTGCCTCCAGAGCTGCGGCACAGCCGAAACCGGCGGCGGTGATTGCCTGCATATACTGTCTATCGTGGACATCTCCTGCTACAAAAACTCCCTCGATATTAGTCTTTGTATGCTCGTGTACCTTAATAAAACCCTTCTCATCTACCTCAATGCCGGGAAAGACAGCGCTATTTGGAATATGACCTATGGCTACGAAAACACCATTCGTCGACATTTCGCTCTCTTCAGTGGTCACTAAATTTTTAAGCTTCACGCTTGTTACGACATTTTCTCCCAAAATTTCAACAATCTGAGAGTTTAGGACAAATTTGATCTTCGGATTGGCCTTGGCCTTATCAAGCATAGCTTGGGAAGCCTTGAACTCATCCCGGCGGTGTACGATAGTGACGCTCTTGGCAAAACGAGTCAGAACACAAGCCTCCTCCATCGCGCTATCCCCTCCCCCTGCAACAATAACATCTTTTTCCTTGAAAAAAGGTGCGTCGCACGGAGCACATGATGACACCCCTCGCCCTATTCGCTCTTGTTCACCTGGAACCCCCAACCACTTTGTATCAGCACCCGTCGCGATAATGATAGACTTGGCTTCATATGTTTTCTCGCCTGCTTCGACTTTGAAAGGAGCCTTACTAAAGTCTCCTTTAATAAAGTTGACATCAACTATCTCTGCCCCATGATGCTCTGCCTGTTTACGCATATTGGCCATCAAATCGGGACCTTGAATACCTTCGGGAAAACCGGGGAAATTCTCAACTTCGGTTGTCAGCATGAGCTGCCCACCCCATTTGGCACCTGCAATAACAAGAGTCTTTAAGGCTGCTCTAGTGGTATAAATAGCGGCTGTGAGACCGGAGGGACCGGAGCCAATAATAATAACGTCGTACATAGAATATATACTATACTATGATTTTTATGAAATTGGTAGTCTCTTTTCGTATCTCCAAAAAGCCTACTGTCCTGTTTCCGCTGACATCCCACGGATTAAGAGATTGTAGTCGAATTGATTCACATTTCCATCATCTGTTAGATCAGCCGCATCTTTTTTCTTTGATGAACTACAATCCCTGGGCAGTACGAAGTCTGAAAAACAATCAATTAACATATTGTAATCAAGTATAGAAACACGATTATCGTCATTGCTGTCTCCTGCAGTCAATGCTAAAGAAGCCAGGGATACTGTCTGTCCAGGAGCTAAAAAGGTAGTTTCCGATTGTAGCTTCTGCAAGTACCGAGATACTTTTACTTTTATCCTGTAATATCCTGCAGATATATTCGCAACAGTAATAATCCCTTGAAAATTACCGCCTGCGGGATTGTAGCTAACCATGCCTTGAGAAGATAGTATCAATTGATTGTTGAGATCATAGAACTCCAGACTAACTGTCCGCTGTGCATGAATTGGCCTAGAGCTACTTGTACCCACTGGATTAACGGTATCCCCACCTTTCCCAATCCCATGTAATAAAAGCGTCACATTTACTTTTGCAGTATCAAGCGTTAGGTTTGGGTTTTGGGGGGCTGGCGTATTCGTTGGTGCATCAAGAACTATACGTGGAGGAATAACATATTCTTGTCCATCAAGAACAGTTACTTCATATGAACGAGGCTTCACAAGCTGAAGCTTCGTTGATCCGGTTTTTTGCGCAGTGATTTTAAAGGTGTTTCCCTGAAAATAGAGGTTCTCTACTCCAATATATGACAAGTTCGACGGAATTTTTGGGGTTATATGAAGCCCATCACCTTTTGCCTCAATACCCAAAAATCCATAGAGAAACGAGGTGGGAACTATGGTCGATTCAACAAATTCACAATCTATGCCAATTTTACCCGGCGTACTACACCCTTGCAGCATACCGGAGGGATAATAACTCCGATATCCTCCTGCGTTTTGGACTGTTTGATACCAGTTCGTTATTTGTTGCAAACGACGAAATGCATTATCAGCCCCAAGATATTTGACACGATCAAAAAGATCGAAAAATGAAAGGTAGAATGATGTTCCTCCGTTTTGTACTTGATCTTCCCAGGTATGATTTGCGCCCCATAGCCAAAGATACCAGTCAGGATTGTTACGAGTCGATGACCGGGGCGCAAACACCCATTTATAGATATCAGAACCGATGGAAGTGTCACCGGGTAAGATAATCTTGCCGTCCAGCCAATCAAGAATTGCGAGTGTCTGGTCGCTACTAGCAAAACCATAATAGATCGCTTCCAAATTGAGCCATACAAATCCATAATCTTTACTGTTTCCATTTTTGTCTACAACGCCAAAAAACCTCCCTTTTCGATAATTTTTTGAGCCTGTTCCTTGGTAATCAGGATCCCACCAAAAGTAATTGCCCGCAATTTGTTTTACCATTGAGGCTTTATGTCGAAAGCTTTCAGGGGTTTCTCCATATTGATTTACCGGAATACTCACGTTGGGGTTAGCTTTGGCAATATCTTCCAAATCAGCCACTGCCTGCAAAGACGCATAATATTGCATGGTGGCATAGGTATCCCGCCAGCCGAAAGGAAGTAGATCCCAATAATTCGAGCCTATTCCAGTGCCCGTTCCAGGAACTCCATCATGCCCTGCCCATTCATTTTGCAAAACCCAATACGCATCACCTTTTTGATTTGTTTGTAGGAAATGGATTGCATTTCGAATTCTCGGCATATTTGCCTGGAGAAAGTCTCTATCCCCCGTCCAAAGATAGTAAAGCTTACTTGCCAAAATAAATGAGGTATTCGTAACAGGATGACGCGTATCGTAGCATCCTGTCTGTCCAGGTGCGCTACAAGGAGGCTCCGGAAAGGGCCAACCCCGATCCTTACTTCCATACATCCATACATAACCGTCAGCATCCATCTTTGTCGTGAGCAGTGCGTGACGCAACTCCCGATTATAGTCATGCATATCATCTGCCGGCCATTCTCCGCCATAAACGCTTGGTTTGTTCGAAGTGCTACTGACCTTATTAAGAGTTGTATTGACCCAGACTGAGGATAATGCATTCCACTCTCTCCAATTAGTTTGCTGATCACCGGTAAAAGCACTCGGGCCTACTTGCTGCGAGTAATGCCTATAAAACATATCGGTAAGGAGTGGTCCCAGATTGGGATCGGATGCAAAAAATTTTGGGAATGTGGGCGGGATAATAAGCAGGCCACTTGCCGCTTTACTACGTAGCGGGAGCGGTTTTTGTATAAGTACGCTAACAGCTACTACGACACCGATAAGAAGTAATAGAACAATGAATAAATACGGCAGTTGTTTGTTTTTGTACAAAGGATATTGCTCCATACTTTGTGAGAAGAACCCATATTCAGTATATATTATTTAAGCTTTATTAAGATGCCATATGGGTTGGCTGAAGATACGTACCTGGTGGATAGATTATGCGGCTAATGCTTCATCAATCATCTTCTTGTATGCTTCTTTCCCCTGCGCTCCGATGACGGACTTGACCGGCTTGCCATTTTTGAAGATCATAACGGTCGGGATACTCATGACGCCAAATTGACCTGCGGTATTTGTATTCTCATCAACGTTCATCTTTCCAACGACTACTTTACCAGCATACTCTTTCGCAAGCTCCTCAATTGTGGGCGATACCATTCTGCAAGGACCGCACCATGGAGCCCAAAAATCAACAACGACAGGAACACCGCTCTTGAGGACATCTTGTGGGAAATTTTGATCTGTGAAAACTGCTTCTGCCATAATGTTTACTCATCTTATCAAGCGGTCTAAGGCATGTCAATAAGAAGATTGAAACAAAACGCCTGCCCTTCCGTAGCCTTGGCGAAGGAGGGTCAAGAGGAACTTTACTATCGACAAAACCTGCTTATTCCAACTCTTCCGTCTTATTGTGGAGGAAGTAAAACCACTGATCCAAAAATGCAAAAAGATATTTGAAAGGAGCCTCGATGAAGAAATCAAAGAGCATAAGAAAAATATTGATCTGGGCAATGCTTTGGGTCAGCTTACGGCCGACGATAATAACGGGCATGAAAAGAAAGTCCACGATAAGCGTTAAAAGACCCTGCCTCTCCCCCACTTTGAACGTATTGGCAATAAGGCTTATGCGGTATGATAGGAAAGAAACAATTGCGAGAAAAAAGATGAAGATGAACTGACTTATGAGATTAAAATGAAGCTTGCTAAGAATAAGGGTAATCCCTCCAAAGGATATGAGGAATGCACCAAGCCACAAGATATTAAATGCCGTCATGAACTGATTATCATCCTTCTTCTTGCCAATAATGAGTTGATTGCCTAGGCGTGGATCTTTCTCATATAAAAGTTCTGTGATGTATTGCAAGATACGCCTTGAGTTATCAATCCCTGGAGTCCTAATGAACAAGCTAACAATGATCATGATGACCGGCGGCATACTGGTATTGAGAACAATTGATGACCAGATCACATGGCCATAAATAAAGCGCTCGTATGATCCTTCAACGGCAAAAGCGAAGGCGACCTTGGTCAACGCAATGAAAAGAACTGATCGAATAATAGCCCTTCTGACACGGGCTCCGATGCTCTTATAACGCTTCTCACAGGCCTCAAAAACGACCTCCTCTAAAGCCTCCTCGCTCTCAAGAATCGTCTTCAGATTATCTTTTTGGGACGAAAGCACATCATCAAGAATAAAAAATGCCGCAGTTCTCCTCTTAGCATAGGTATAGATTTTATCTTTAAGCGGATGATTGATCTGCTTTTGTATCTCGTGATACCCCTTAATAAAGTGGGTAACCGTGTAATCTAATGTCTTTGGGGTCAGCTTGCCGAAATACTGAGAAAATAAGTGATAACGAAGAAAAGCAAGGTCGTCTCGTGCAAAAGCCTTGCGAACAGCCATAAAGACTTGAGCATCCTTTGTCTCCTCTGCTTCATCCTGCACCACAACATCATCCTTAAGAACGTGGAACATAAAATTAGTCATCAACTCTTTGTCTTTTTTGAAATTAAGAATATATTGAATATCAGCCGACATGAGATCATAAATCCACTCGTTGATCGTGCTTTCGGAAACGTGATGATGGGAGAGCACCCGCAATCTGAGAGAAAGATACAGGTCGATTGAATCCCTTACCTTCTCTACCACCGATTCTCCTATATCATGATCAGGAAGATACCTCGCCCACAAAAGCTCCTTGATAAGTGGCTCGGCTGTAGTCGCCCCATTACCTCCCAAAAGGAGTCTGCGCTTAAGCACCCGCTCAATGGTCGCCCGCAAGATCACTTCATCCTCGCGAAATTCCATAGCATTTCTGAGGCGCTCATACCATGAAGCGAACTTTGAGACGATGGGGTTTACGGTAATCCTATGCTCTTCGTGGGAAGAGACTTCCTTCTCTTCAAGTGTTTCGATCAAAGCTTTTGCAATAGGCCCCAAAGGGCGAAAACTTAACATAATTGGATTAGTATTGGGTAATTATATACCAAACGATAACCTCATTGCTAATTTTTAAACTCTTCTACCGTATAGCCTGCTTTCTTAATAATTGCCATGATAGCTTTCTCAGAAGTTTTTGCGGGATCAAATTCTACCTCAGTCAAAGCTTTTGCGTAATTTGTATGCGCCCTCTTGACCCCATCCGCATCCTCCAAATCTCCATCAATCGTCAATGAGCAACTGACACAGTGCATATCTATAATCTTAAACGTTACCTTTTTCATATTTCTCAATCCTCAACTCTCCCCTCTCAACTTCACAACACCTCTATCGTCCCGGGATACATCCCCATACTGCAGGTAAACGTGATTCTTCCAGGCCTCATAGGGGCGGTAAAGACGACATCCCCTACCTTGCCCGACTGGACTATCTTCTGGATATTAAGCGCCGGGATAGTAAAGGCCTGCGCGCAGTTGAATGCCCCTTGATTTGTTAGATGCAGCGTGACTGTTGAGCCTACTTTCACGGCGAAATAATTTGGAGAATAGCCATTTGCCGTGATAGTGATGTTCTGCTCAGTGACAGGCGTCACTACCGTAATCGGATCGCAGTAGCCAATGAGACAGTAGCCTGCCTTAAGAGCATTTCTGAATGTATATTGGCTACCGGTCAGCGTGATCGCGCCCTCGAGATTGAAAAGTGCCAGAAGGATGATCACAAAAGCAGCCACCCGCATAAAATGCTGGTGCAGTACGTCTCCGAGCTTCATCGTCAAAAAGCCCAGGACAAAAAAGAGCGGTGAAGTGCCCAGAATGAAAACGAGCATGATCAAGGCTCCCATCAGAGGATTGCCAGAAGCAACGGCAAGCGCCATCATCGCCTGCGTCGTTCCACAGGGAATAAAGACGGTAAGCGCCCCAAGGAGAGCAGGGGCAAATACATGTGTCTGTTTAGATTGTTTCCTGACCAACCGAGTTAAAAACCGCGGCGGCTGGATAATAAAATAGCGGAAAAGAGGATGCACATTGAGCAAATTCAAAGCCGTACCCAGCATAAAAACGACAACCGCTAACTGCAAAACCACACTCGCCTGAAGCGACAAATGCACTAAAGACCCAAGCCAGCCCAAGAGAAACCCAAGCAAGGTATAAGCAGTTAGTTTTGCAATCAGAAAAACCAAAACGGGGAGCGTATTGTTCGTTTTAGGATGGGCCTTCAGTTTTTCTTCTTCCAAACTTGCGAGCATTGCCGTCAAAAGTCCTCCCTGTACCGCAAGACAGGAAAGGCCTCCGACAAGAAGTCCTGTGGTAAAAACGGTAAATAAGTTTATATCGCCAAACATGCCCAATTATTATACTAAACGGTAATCAGATCTTTCTCGGTCCTTTTCAGAAGCACTGCATTTGTGGCAACAATAATCGACGATATGCTCATCAGAAGAGCCGAGATCTCAGGCCGCAAAGCGATATGAAAAGCCGGGTATAGAACTCCCGCTGCAACAGGAATTGCCAGTACATTATAGATTGATGCCCAAAAAAGATTTTGCTTCATTTTAAGAACTGTCGCTTTGCTCAACCTGATTGCCCGCAGAACATCCGCGGGATCAGATTTCATAAGAACTACTTTCGCAGTCTCAATAGCAACATCAGTCCCTGCCCCGATGGCGATGCCAATATCTGCCTGAGCAAGTGCAGGAGCGTCGTTCACGCCGTCCCCTACCATGGCAACAAATTGTCCTTCCTTCTGAAGCTTCTTAACATAATTTGCTTTATCCTCAGGTAAAACTTCAGAGAAAACCCTTTTGATGCCAAGTCTCTTCGCTACGGCCTCGGCAGTTGCATTATTGTCTCCGGTGATCATAGCTGTCTCAATACCAAGCTCATTGAGTCTGTGTATGGCTTTTTTAGCATTCACCTTAATCGGATCTGCCGCCCCAACAACACCAACAACCTTCTTATTCACTGCAAGAATCATAATCGTCTCTCCCCGCTCCAAAAACTTCTGTATGTCTTTCTCCAAAGGCGAACTATCTATACCACTCTCTTTCATTAGTCTCACCGTTCCAACTAAAACATGTTTGCCACTTACTATCGCTTTGACACCCAGCCCTGATAAATTTTTGAACTCTTCGGCTTTATTCAAAGCAAGTTTTTCTTTTTTTACTGCTTCTAATATGGCGTTACTGAGTGGATGGGAAGATTTTGCCTCTGCAGCACCTATAAGTTGCAGAACTTCTGATTCGGAAAAGCCACTCACCGTAGCGACTCCTGTCACTTTTGGCTTACCTTCCGTAAGCGTGCCTGTTTTATCAAAGACAACTGCCTGAATTTTTGAGACTTGCTCAAGCGTCGGCGCATCCTTGATAAGAATATTGTGCTTGGCACCAAGTCCCGTGCCGACAGCAACTGCCGTAGGCGTTGCCAAACCCAAAGCGTCAGGACAGGCAATAACAACAGCCGAGATCGCAAATGTCAGAGCAAAAAGCAGCGTCGCACCTGTTAAGTACCATACGACAAACGTCAACAATCCGCTTCCTACAGCCACAATAACAAGATATTTAGCAAACCTATCCGCGATTTTCTGTCCGGGGGCTTTTGAGTTTTGAGCCGTCTCAACCAGCTTGGCGATTTGGGCAAGCGCAGTATCTTCCCCCACTTTTGTTGCCCTAAACCGCACCGAGCCTGATTGATTAATCGAACCTCCGATCACCATATCGCCTGCTTTCTTTGCAACAGGTAGCGACTCGCCCGTCACAAGCGACTCATCGATCGCGGTCTCGCCCTCTGTTATTTCTCCATCAACCGGCACCTTATCTCCTGGCTTTAGGACCAGCATATCCCCAACGCGCACCTCAGACGTCGAAACAACCATCTCTTTACCCTGCCGTAACAAGCGGGCTTGAGGAGGGACCAGATTAAACAAAGCCTGTAGCGCATCAGTTGTCCCGCGCCTGGACTTCATCTCCATCCAATGTCCGAAAAGCACAAAGGTAATAAGCATGGCGGCAGCTTCGTAAAATGACTCATGGCTTCCCAAAAGTGTGAGGAGGAAACTAAAAAAATACGCTGCAGTAATACCAACAGCAATAAGCACAGACATGCCCAATCTTCTTGTCTTTAGCTCGTAATATGATGAGTAAAGAAATAGCCAACCTCCGATGAAAAAGACAGGCGTCGTCAGAAGGAAAAGGAGCCATGGCTTAGGAATTGGAGAGGGCAGATTCCAGCCCAAAAGCATCTCTCCCATCGAGTACGTGAGAATAGGAATAGTTAAAAGCAGAGAAAAGAAAAACTTGTTCCGAATATCCTCTTCCATAAGTTGAGCCATCTCTCGCCCCGTTTTTCCGGTGTGATCCATCCCCATGGTCATGGACATCCCCATCGTGAACTTCTCCCAAAAAGACATTTCAGAAAGAGGTTTCATCGAATGCATGGGGTCATCGTGCCCCATCCCTGCATGCTTCATTGCCATCGGGACGAGCTTCATTCCACACTTGGGACAGGCGCCAACCTTCTTCGCCTTAATCTCTGGGTGCATGGGACATGTATACGTAGTCATATCCCTATTATAGCAATAAAAATTCTGCATAGATAAGGCGCTCTCCTCTGCTATAATTACTTCTGCATGCAATACAAAGCCTTGATGCTTGATCTGGACGGCACCACCATACCAAATAGGATTGATGGGATGCCTTCACAGAAGGTCATAGACGCTATTGCAAAAGCACAAAAATACGTTGCTGTCTGTGTCGCAACCGGTAGGCCATACACAGAGGCACTACACATTCTAGATGCTCTCAATATCACCGATCCCGTCGTTCTCGTCAACGGATCGCTCGTTATTGACGGGAAATCGCGAAAGCCGCTTTACGAAAGGCCTTTCGAGCAGGGAGATTTTGAAAAAATCACCGCCATCCTCAACCAAAAAACGTATATTAAAAAAGTTACTGTCGACGGGATTAGAGAGACATATCTCTATGGCACTGATTTCCCTCTTAATAATCCGCTCACCGCTTTTGTCTGGAATCTATCCCACGCCCAAGCTGAAGAAATCATAGAAGAGTTGACAAGAATTCCCACAGTTTCAGCACATAAGGTAATCGGTTGGGGATCAGGCCACATAAACGTTACGATTAATCACATCTACGGCACCAAACAGCATGGGATACTTGAAATGGCAAAAATACTGAAAATTGATACCCATGAGATTATCGGTATTGGGGACGGCCCTAATGACTTTCCCCTGCTTATGGCATGTGGATTCAAGGTGGCTATGGGAAACGCTATCGACGGACTAAAAGAAATTGCTGATTATGTCGCTCCCACCGTTGAGGAGGATGGTGTAGCAACTGTTATAGAAAAATTTATCCTCAAGGATTAAAGAAAGCGTTTTTGCTGTTGACAGGGCATCTCACACCCAATAGAATAAGACCAGATGAAAAAAGTATCCTCTGCTAAAAAAACTCCATCAAGATCAAAAGCTACCAAGGCTTCAGTTGTATCCAAAGTGCTAAAAATTCGCTTTCCTCGCTTTACGTTTCGAGGTATTTCAGCCAACGTCTTTCTTGTCTTTAGCCTCGTTATCTTCGCATTTCTTCTGGGCATGATGACCAATAAGGTGCTCTATCTGGAAAAAGCTGCAAAAATGCAAGCCGCTCCCACAGTCCCTGTAGCAAATCAACAACTTGCAGCACCGAGCGTTCCTCCCCCTCCAGATGTGGTCACCGTTGAAGTTGGTAAGCTTCCTGTTTTGGGGGATAAAAATGCCAAAGTTACCATTGTCGAATTCAGCGATTTCCAATGCCCATTCTGCAAAAGATATGTCGACGAAACGCAGCAACAGCTTTATGATGAATATATA
This sequence comes from Candidatus Levyibacteriota bacterium, assembly GCA_023245515.1. GTDB lineage: Bacteria > Patescibacteriota > Microgenomatia > Levybacterales > UBA12049 > JAHFKE01. Next base: position 16,089 of record JAHFKE010000002.1, on the reverse strand, counting down.
AAGACCGGCAAGGCTAATCTCTACTATCGCCACTTCCCTCTCTCCAGTATCCATCCTAATGCTCAAAAAGCCGGAGAAGCATCTGAGTGTGCCAATGAACAGGGTAAATTTTGGGATTACAGCAATATCCTTTTCAGAGATCAGGAGTCATGGTCACCAAAGACAGGAGCAGACGTTGCAGCAGCATTTACCGACTTTGCCGGGGAGCTGGGCCTAGATACGACCCAATTCAGTTCATGTCTTGCAAGCGGGAAATATGCACAAACAGTACAAACTGATGCGACTGCAGGAAGCATCGTGCGGGTAGAAGGTACGCCGACATTTTTCATCAATGGCCATAGATTGGTCGGAGCCCAACCCTTTGAGGTATTCAAAAGTCTCATCGACGCACAGTTGAAGAACTAAAAGCTGACCCCTTCCTATTCATGCCCATTTAAAGCAAGAAGTCCAACCCTTTCTTCCTACTTCTTAATTCTTGCTTCCGTAGCCTATGTTCAGCGGACCTCAAAATCATCAAATGTCTCTTCTTCTGCATCTTCCCACTTCTCTTCAATATGCGTGACGCTTGCAGATATTGGTCCTTCTCTACAGATACTGACCATTTTTTGGACTGTCATCTCCGCCTCTTGGTCAGTCATTGGCTGACCAGCTACAGACAAAGGCTTTGTCTGAAAAACAGCTTCAACGCTCCCGTCTTTTTTATTCTTAATCCAGCCGACTAAGCCTAATTCCTTCGCTTTTTCTGACACAAAATAGCGATATCCTATCCCTTGAATCATACCGAAAATAAATAAATGAATTCGCTTCATATTTTTCCTCCCCCCTTTTTCAGCTCTTTTAGCTTCCACATAAAAAGTGCCCCTTTATTGTCTGCCTTACTGTCACTGACAAAACTCAGCGCCTGCTCCAAAAGCGAACGATGAACCGTCTTTGCCAACCTCATATATAAGCCCCTGTGCTTATAGTCATCAAGCGTTTCCGCAAGATGAAGACCAAAAGTCTGGAACTCACGGGAAACATACTTATCCTTGATAGGATCAAACTTATTGAGAACCTGCTTAATCGACTGCATAAGATTAGTTATTGGTTCACAGTTCATGGTTCACAGAGAACGACGAACTAACTAACCGTGAACTAACAATTATTTCGTATTATATCTGTTCATCGCAGCCTCAAGACCTTTTTCAAGAGCATGCTCGGCAGCACCTACTCCATGCTTGATGAGCTCTTTGAGCTTGCCATGTTCATGTCCGCTGAAAGTACCGAGCACATAATCTGCGCCATCTCCCGACACATGACCGTCATCCTGTCCTATTCCCATTCTGAAACGCCAAAATTTATCCGTTCCTAACTTTTCAATCAGAGACTCCACGCCATGATGCCCTGCGGCAGCACCGGCAAAGCGTATCTTCATGCTGCCTAAAGGCAGATCAAGCTCATCATAGATCACCCAGATATCTTCAGGCGCTACCTTGTAATATGAAGCGATCAGCTGAACAGCCATCCCTGAGTTATTCATATATGTTTGCGGCTTAGCAAGAATTACACGCTCTGCTTTCCCCTCTTTCGGCTGCCAATCAAAAACAGCAACTTCGCTCTTGAGCTTCTCCTGTTTTGACCAGAGATTTTCAGTGACTGTTTCGTAGTGTTTTAGAAGATGATCAACGATGGTGAAGCCCAAATTATGGCGCGTATTTTCGTACTTTCCCCCAGGATTACCTAGTCCAATTATTAGTTTCATATCGTTACCAATATAGCACATCTTGTGTAAAAACTTAAGAAGAAATTTGCAAGAAGACCGTTCATTGCTTGCAATAAACAATGTGCCTTTATATACTGGCTATGTGGGTTTAGATTTTCGTATTACTCTAAAATTACTATTCTTCATACTGGGCTTCACATTGATCTTTTTTGCCGTACATTTCTATAATCTGCTCCCGGATTACACGCTTACCGAGAACCTTGCTTCAATTCCCTGGCTTTTCTCAGCCATTAGTGTTATTTTCAGCATTATCTCGGGTTTTGTGATCCAGACAAAGTGGCAAATGTGGGACAGGCTTATTGAGGCGAGCCAAAAAGAGCTTAACACGCTCAAGCACCTCTTTCGCATGTCAGACCACTTCTCCGAAGAAGTCAGCCGCAAATTAAAGAAAAATATTCATGATTACATTACCGTTATTCTCAAAGAGTCAAACACCCTGGATCAAAAGGGACAAACCGTACAAAAAGAATTTGAAGATGCAGTCTATTTACTAGAAGAAACACTTATTGATGCTTCGAAAAAGTTCCCTGAATCAGGCGTTCTGAGCACCACTCTGAGAGAAGCAGTTGAGAATCAAGAATACATCATACAGAATACTAATCACCGATTACCTTTTGTGCTCCGTGTTCTTATCACCTTCTCAACCTTCTCTATCATTGTTGCTTCACTTTTTATCGGTGTGTCAAATGTGCTCTACGACTATTTATTTACTCTCGTTATTGCACTTCTGGCCTATGGCATTTACCTCATTATTGATGACCTGGATCATCCTTATCGTCCCGGCAACTGGCACTTAAGCATGGACCCATATAGAGAATTCTTAGCTGAAATAAAGAAAAAACTCCCGAAAGAAAGTTAAAGATCCATCTTTAACTGGCCCTTATTCTCTCTCGCCATCTGCAAAGTGCCTTCGCTAAATATCTTTACCTTCCCGTACTCCCCGTCATAGCCCGGATCAATTGAAATATCGCCCAGGCGCACTTTTTCCAAAGCCTGTGCTATATTTTCGCCACCTATCCTTGCTACATCTTTGAGAGAAGTTTTTAAAAGAACAGTAATCTCGTCTCCAAGCTCTAGGCAAAGATGAGAGAATATACCTTGTGCTTTTTGACTCAGTACCGTTGTTCCAAGCCCCTTAGCAACAATCTCAAGAAGCGGAACCAGCTTCATAAAAGGAGGCTGCAGGTCATCTTTATCTGCAAACCATCTGACTCCTTCTGTAATCTTCTCTCCAACTCTGTTAAGCAGTGTCTCGTCAGACAACTGCCGTAAGCGGTACAAAACCCCCTCAGTCAGACGACGATTACATACAGGGCAGATATTTCCATCCCTTCTTGTCTCTTCAGGCCCTTGCATAAATTTACACTTCCTGTGTCCTGAGAAATGGTATTTTCCTTCTTCGGGATAGAATTCAAGCGTATAGGCAATCTTGTTCATAGTTAGTTTGTTAGTTCGTTCATCGCGTTTCTGTGAACCTGGGCGCATAATAGCCGATCGAATGTTCTCATACGTTGGCGCTTCCAACTCAAACACCGTTGCTTCTCTTCCCATCTTAGGGGCACTATGCGCATCTGAGAAGGAAAGAATACTCCGATTCATAAGCTCTCTCACTTGCCAATTCATAGCAGGATCACTTGAGATTCCTGTCTCAATCCCATACACATATTTCGCTAAATCTCCATATGCTTCCTCAAGAGAATCAAATCCCGAAGCTGAACCATACACACCAAAATGAGGCGTCCACACATGACAGGGGATAATCATCGACCTTTCATCGATCGAGAGAATAAGCTCCAGAAGATTTCTTGAAGAAAGACCGACAATTGGCCTCCCGTCAGCTGAAAGATTGCATCCACGCTTGATAAGTTCACGATTTAACCGCTGGACAGCTTCAAAATTTGGAACAAAGATCAGATTGTGAATTCTCCTAAGCTTATCTCCCTGCTTATAAATACTTGAGATTTCTGTAGATAATAAAAATAAAACTTCCTTATCATTTCTCAACTCCCTACTCTCACCTCTCAACTTATATACTCCCTCCCCCGCTTCTTCTAATTGTTCTCGTATTTCTTGGTACCAGGTAGGATGAGTAAAATCAGAAGCCGTCAAAATATCAATCCCTTTTTGCAGAGCATACTCAGACATGACAGGAAGCGTCATCCTTGGCGATACCGCGCGTGAGAATCTACTATGTAAGTGTAAATCAGTTACAAAATTCACCAGAAATTATTCTAGCATATGTTTGTCATGGTTCTGTCAGTATCCTTGTGTATTGACAGACTACAGGGTAGGTCTATACTTCAGATAGAGATAGAGTTTATCTCTGAACACCTGTGACAGTAGAGAATACCTCAGTATTCGAGCCAGGCAGAAAAGAACCGGAGCGCTCACCCTCCCCGGAGAAGAGAGACTTGTCCCCTTTAATAAAAGAGTTTGAAGATGCAGGCTTACTTGCTAATAATGGACACTTTGACGCATTAACTCCCGAGAACTTCCCCACTATACCAAAAGATGAATTAGCAGAGTTTCGCTTCGTTAGCTACTCGATGCGGATCATGCGCTTGATGAATATAGCCGGTACGAGCGGCAATGCGGCAGTAAAAGAATCATTCCAGAAAGAAGCAGCAAGACTGGCAAAGACGAGGGACGAAGAGCTGGCAAAGCATCATAGCAAGGTGACCGAGGCGCCATCTTCCACCCCTCCACCTGTTGAAGCACGACCAAAACCTCCTACGGTAAGAAACGACCCCGATAAATCAACCGGGATGTATCTCTAGCTTCCTGACTTGCGCGCTTCATATTCTATATACAGGCTACTTATGTCCCTGCTCCTGATACATCTCGATGAGCTCTTTCACACTCGTTGCACCCGCCTGCAGTCGCCTGAGGCGACAGCCAATGGCGGGCAGGTCCTCTGCCTTATTTTACAGATTGCTGCTTATACATCTTGATCAATTCATCCACAGTGCTAGCGTCTTCTGGTCGCTTATCCCTGTCTCTGAATGAAACTAATCGTGGAAATCTCAGCGCATAGCCCGCTTCTTTTACTCCCTCTTTACTCAAAGAAGCACCTGCACAATGCATCGGACTTCTCGTAATCTCGTCTGCTAGGACTTCGATAACAATATGCGGCTTTACCCAAACGCTCGGTACAATGAGTGAATTAACACGGGCTGGCTTATGATCAGACTCAAGCCCTTTTGCTTTCTCCTTAATACTCCTCCACTCCTCATCAGTCAGTCCTGTACCGATTCTAGAAACCGTCACAAATTCGTCGTTCTTCTCGTCATAAATACCCACCAAAAGCGCACCAGCACCAAAAGCAGTGCGCTTTCCTTTACCAAAAACGTAGCCTAAAATCACACAATCAATCGTGTCATGTAACTCTCCCGAAGAATGACGCTTCAACTTAACCCAGTTAAAATTTCTTCCTCCCGCAACATACGGAGAATCAACTTTTTTAACAACTACCCCCTCCAGTCCTTTTGAGATGGCGTCATCAAGCATAAGCTGTAAGTCCTTTGCCTCCTTTAAGACCTTTCCGGGTGATGGAAGAAGCACGTCACCATTCTCCACCACCTTTTTAAGTATCTCCATACGCTTCGTCTGAGGCTCATCGATCAGAGACTTTCCATCTGCATAGAGAATGTCAAAAACGAAGGCTTTCAGCGGCAACGTCTTTGCTACCTCATCAATATTGTGCTTACGGCGCCTCTTGGTCGTTTCTTGAAAAGGCAAGAACTCTTCGGATTCAGGCTGATATGCCAGGGCCTCAGTATCCAGAATTGCAGTTTTGGATTTGATTTGCGTTCGCGCCCCCTCAATAAGCTCGGGAAACATATTGCTCATATCCTCAAGATTGCGCGAGAACATGCGAATATCATTGCCATTTTTGTGGATTTGGACTCGAAAACCGTCATATTTATACTGCGCATCAACTTCTCCCATCTTTTCCATAACCTTTTCGGGGTTAGGCAGTCTTTCGCAAAGTTCCGACCTGATAGGAAAACCGACACGCACCTTCAAGTCTTCGACGTCCTTGATACCATGGTCTTTGAGTGTCTTTGCGACAAGACCCAGGGCCGAAGTCCTGTTATACGCTCCTTCGAGCACCTTGCGCTTAGTTCGGTCGTTAAGGATAGCCAGTGCCAATGCGTCCAGAATCGTCGGGTCACCAATACCCAAGCGCACATTGCCGAGTAAAATCCGAACAACATACTTAACAGAAAGAGCGTCAAGCTTCTCCAGAAGCTCGTCTTTAAGAAATGTTGTTTTCTTCTCAACTGAGCCTGCACCCGAAGTGCTCGCTATCTCATTAAGCGCTACAAAAACCTGATCCACTGTCAGCTCTGAACCGTGCTTATGTTTCTCTGCAAATTCATAAGCAACAAGACTGATATCACCAAGTTTCCCATACTGCTTCAGAACCGCCTCTTTTTCTTCACCATATGTTGCTGCTAGAGCTTGCGCAATCATCTTGTCAGCCATCCCAAATTCTATTGGCTCAAAAAAGGGCGCTACCCTTCCTTGCACCAAGTAACAAATCTTTTCCAATTGCTCACCTGTCTTAACCGATTTAAAAAGATCAGAGAGGATATCTATAAGCGCCAGACGAGATGAAGTCTCATCTAACTTATCAAAATATTGTGCCAATTCACTAAATTTCATATGTTATTTCTCAACTTTCATCCGTTAGACTAGCTCAGGATGATCCTGAGTTTATCGAAGGATCACCTCTCAACTCTCACCTCATCATGTACCGCGATGCCTTTGTGCTCCCCTGCTTCTTCACTATGCCATATTTTATCAAAGCTTTCAGTTCATTCAAAACAGTATCTTCTGACACGAATGGAAAGAGTTGCTTAAAGACATTATTCTGGAGATAGCCCGTCTTCTGTATGTATTCTACAATCTTCAGCTGGCGATCCGTCAGAAGGATGGGATTCCCTCCGAGTTTTTTCTTAAGCTTGAGATCCACAGATATTTTCTCGATCTTGTCCTTAATTTTTGCTAACTCAATTGCCAGTCCTTCGGTAAAATATTCAAGCCATGTCGTCAGGTCATCATTCTTCTTTCCCACACTTTGTAGCGCTTCATAATATCTCCCTGCATCGTTATCGAAATACTCCTCAAGTGAGAAAAACTTCCGGATATCATAGCCTTCTGAGAAAAGAATAAATGTCGAGAGTGCCCGTGCGACTCTTCCGTTACCGTCTATAAAAGGATGTATTCTGACCAGCTCATAATGCACTGCACCGCTTTTCAGAACCGGATGGATATGCTCAGGCCTAGTTTTGTCGATAAACGAGACTAGTTCCTGCATCTGAAATGGAACGGCAATCGCAACAGGGGGGGTAAAAGTCACCTCTCCTGTCAGACTATTCTTCACAACAACTTGCGTCGATCTGTACACCCCACACCGCTCAGGATCCAAAAGCTTCTCAACCGTAAGAGCATGCAACTTCTTAACGAACTCCTCGTCAGCTGTGAACCGTGAACCATGAACTGTGAATTGCTCAAGCTCTCCAATAACCTTGCGATAATTAATAATCTCTTGAATATCCCGCGCCCGAGCGACTACAGGCTGGCCGTCAATCACCTTCTCTGCCTGATCGATATTGAGCTCATTACCCTCAATATGGGTCCCATGATGAACACTTCTGACCATAGCATCTTTCTGGAATTCTTTTTCGTAATACGGGAGAAGCGGAGCCTTATCAATGACCTGTCGGCACGCTTCAATGATACCAACGTAATGGAGGATTTTATTGCTAATAGTGAACTTGGGAGTATACATAAATCTCAATAATTCTCGCACATTTCCCGAAAGAAAACAAGCTAAGTATGATGAGAGTTTTGTTTGAGCAAGAAGCTTAGAAAGGCTTACTAGGAGCTTTTCAAAAACCGTGAGAAACGATCTTTTATCTCAGTGGCATCCTTCTGGCCATCAAGTATGTCACACAGAAGCACTGCCAAAGGAGTTTCGCCCTTGGTTTTTTCTACAAGATAGCCCAGTGGCTCTGTACTGGCGTACCCCTCAACAACACCTTTGACATATTGTAATGATTCTTCCACCGAACGACTAACTAACATCTCGCCAAAAGCAAAATTGCGGCTATTATTGCTACTACACGTCATGACCACATCTCCTATCACCGCCGGCAATGCTCGCTTGTCCATGGCAAACCCAAGTGTTTCAGTAAGAATCAGTATCTCTTCGATTGCCAAAGCGATCAGCTTCGCTCTCGTATTATGCTTAAAACCTAAACCCTTGGACATACCGCAGGCAATAGCGTAAACATTTTTCATAGCAGCCGCAAGCTCTATAGCCCTGATGCTGGAAGTCAGCCTCACACGAAAGTAATCAGCCTGAAAAAGCTTTTTCATCTTTTCTCTTTCTTCAAGCGTCGTTGTTTTTGCGTAGCCAATATTTACAAGCGTAGGCATCTTTTCGATAACCTCTTGCGAAAAACTGGGACCCATCAGAGAAAAATAACTTACACCATCTCCAAGTACGTCACGGACAACTCGATACGGAAGCTCGTGTGTTCCAACTTCAATTCCCTTTGAACAATTAACAATAATTGGCAACGAGTCCGTCTTTATAAATTCCAGAACTTCGCGGATTGCTTTTGTCGGAACAGCGATAATAACGACATCTGCGTGCATAATGTCTGCTCCACGGTCCCAAAAGGTTACATCTCTCTCAGAACGTGCTATGACAGAATAAATTGCCCTACCAAATGCCCCTTTGCCTAAAATGAGAATCTTCATCTTTCTATTTTATATCAAGCTGCTTCATTTGCAAAATCCAATCTCCTATAGTGCTATACTCGTCTTATGACAGAGCAGGAGCCAAAAGAACGTCAGAAGCGGCCCAACCATTATCCTCAAGCGATCAAAGATCATGATCTTGCCAAAAGACTTTTTGACCACGGCGTAGATGCATACCAACAATTTCTCAAAATCCACGAGATAAGTTACCGCCCGGCATTCAATGTGTATAGTGACTCAAACGCAAAAATCAACGCAGCCCAACAAAGATTACGGGAACAAAGAATAGTGAAAGGTCTTACCAAACTAGTTCCGGATGTTAACTGGATCGTCGAAATACGTCGGGAAACGATCGTAAGAATGAACTTGTGATATAATTTTCCTATGAATAAGGAGATACGTGAGGAGAAAAAAAGACTGCAAACTGAAATGATCAAGCAGATGATCACCCTCTCAACAAGCGGATTTGGATTGGTCGCAGCTCTTGCATGGAATAATGTGATTCAGGAATTCTTTAAAGTCTATATCACCAAGTGGCTTCCTCAGGAAGGTGGAGTTCTCTCTCTCTTGATCTACGCAGTGCTTGTGACAGCCATCGCAGTCTTTGTCACCTATCAGCTCTCCAAACTAATTAGATCCTCTAAGACATAAACCCCTAGTGGATCCCCAAAGTGGTGCATGAAATCTTTTTCAGAGGAATGAGCTATCTAGCTACATACGTCCATACTCAAGAGATAACAAGCTCGCGCTTCTTATCTTCTTCGTCCTTGGATAATGTCCCTATGATTTATAACATTTGGAGTTATTAGCTTCAATGCGGTAACTACGTTGTCTGTTGTCGCATCGGGATTTTCCATATTTCCCACAATCTGGATAGAAGTGCCGTATTTTTCCCATCCAAGGTCTACATTTTCTACATAGAGATCGGGTAGTGACAAGACATCTTGTTCGCGCTCGCTAATCCCCCAAGATAGCATAGCGACTCTCCCATCAAATCCTACTATTTCCCCTTGCTTATCATAGTGTCCTACCATTTTGGTAGTAAGTTGCAAGGCAACATTAGGATTCCAGTCAAACCCTGTAATTTCTCCTTCCTCATGAAAACTCGGAAAGTTTCCTACACTATGTGGAGCAGGTAGTTCGCTAAGGGGAGGAACCAAGTTGGCACGATAAATATAATGATCTTCTGTAAGCTTACTAGAGATGGGCTCAAGCTGTTCTTTTATCTTTGGAACCAACTGCAAATCTGTCCTCGGACGAATTATCCCTGTGTACCATTCTCCGAAAACATCGAAACTCCCCTGAAGAAGGGTTGCCATAGCCGGAGAATTTCTTGCATCGGCAATTGCCCTTTTCCTTCTAGTCTCTGCGTCTGCTCTAAAAGCAGCCTCCTCCCGCAAGGAAGCATCAAAATCATCAAAACGTGACATGGGAGTGATTATATCACACTATAAGCCTTATGACAATAATTTATTTGGTGAGGAGTTGCTTCATCACTACAGGTATTTCATTAGCCAAGTCTGAAGCGTTGAAATAGTAGCCGACCTTTTCAAAAAGTGAATCGCCTGCTTTCTTATTAATATAACTTCCAGCTACTGCTGCCAGCTCAAGCTCGTTATTGCACGCTAGAGCCGCTACAAGCCCTGCCAGAACATCTCCAGTTCCACCCTTGGTCATTCCTGCATTGCCCCCTGAGACCATCACGCACCGACCGGGTGAACAGACAATATCCTGCTCTCCCTTAAGCAGAATCGTGCAGTTATATTTCTTGGCCATTTCCCCAACTTCTTTATCACCAAACACCCTCTCAAACTCCTGTGGATGCGGCGTCAGAACGGCATTCCCTTTCAGTGGTAATAGCCACTCCGGATCCATCATCTGCAAAGCCCCCGCATCAATAACCCACTTCTTATCAGGATATTTCTCAAGCAGATATTTCGTCAAATAATACGTCTGTAATCCTTCGTCCTCAATCTTTTCAATATCTCCCATGTCCTTAATTCTTAATTCTTGCTTCTTGCTTCCTTCCGAAGCGCGCACCATCCCCGGCCCAATGAGGACGCAGTCAGCCTCCTTGATGTAATCTTCTAGATCGTGACGACGCACAACAATGCCATTACGAAACTCTTCTTTTGATTTCTGAATGATCTTATTATTCTCATTAACTGAGGAGTAAAATACCATATCAACAACTTTGCTTGCTACCTGAAGCGACCAGAGTGATGCCGCATGAAACAAGTGTGACCCGCCGATGATCATAAGCTTCCCATTCTGCCCTTTGTGAGATCCGGAAGGCGGAATATAGAGTTGTTTTAATGAGTCAGGGTTGAATTCTTGCATAATTAGTTTAATTTTCAATTTCTAATTTTCATTGAATTTTCAATGATCTAATTTTCAAACATTTAGAAATTGTGGTATTGATTGAAAATTGAAAATTGAAAATTCACTTTAACTCTACCACACTCCCCCCACTTAGTGGTAGATCGTCTATAAATTCCTTGTGCGTTGTCGTAATTATGGTCTGATAACCACTGCTCATTTGCAACACTTCACTTATATGGATGCTATCTAGTTCAGAAAAAATATCGTCTAAAACAAGTAATGGATCCTCCCTTGTGCCTTCCTTTATAAAGGAAATTTGCGAAAGTTTTAATTCAAGCGTTACAAGACGCTGTTGACCTCTTGAACAAAAGTATTTAACTTCCTCTAGCTCTCCTGAACTCTCATTCTGGGACCTGATTATGACGTCGTCTCTCTGGGGTCCGACTAGTGTCACCCCCGCCCCTACTTCTGCATCTTTATACTGCAAAAGCCGCTCTCGGGACATAACACTCTTATCGTATTCGAGAACAAAAGGAAACATCTTTTTCTTCTTCGCATTAATATACTCGATGAGCTCTTCCCGCTTTTTGGTCACAATGCCTCCGTTCTTAATAAGCAGATTGTCCCAATAAGCAAATCGCTCTTCATCCCGTACACCCAAGTCCTGCACTTGATCTAAAAGCGCGTTCCTCTGCCGAAGCGCCTTCACGTAGAGGCTCAAGGCAAGCCGATAATCCATATCCGACTGCTCAAGCACATCATCAAGAAACCTCCTCCTCACCCCTGGCTGTCCACCCACAATATCCAGATCCATAGGCGTGAACAACACCGCAGGTAAATGAGCTGCGAAGTCTACTCTCCTCTTGGACACCCCATTCACCAAATACTTCTTCTGCACAACAAACTTAGGGCTTTCAGAAACAACAAGTTCAAGCTCATCACTATTGCTATCCTTGTCTGATAACTTCCCTTTTATTCTAGCGGCTGGTTTCCCAAATTGAATCAGCTGCTTCTCCTTATCCGTCCGAAAGCTTTTTCCTGTAGAAAGCAGCATAATCGCCTCTACCAAATTTGTCTTCCCTATTGCATTCGGGCCCACCACAACTGTGAGGGTCGGGTCGAGGTCAAATTCTGCTTTCGTATAGCTGCGGAAATTTTGAAGAGAAATGGAGCGTAAAATCATGTTGATATAAGACGTAGGATTTAAGACTCAAGATTTAGGACTTACATAGAGAAATCTTCTTACGTCTTACGTCTGAAGTCTTAGGTCTTACTCTATCACCGTTCCCACAAATTCCTTACCCTTGAAATAGTTGTCGATGTTCTCAAAGTCGTTGCCTGACATCACGATTACCTTGACGCCAAGCTCTTGCGCCTTTTTGGCAGCAATCGGATCAAATGGCGCGTGCATTCCGGGAGTCCATTCGTCTCCGATAATCTTCCTATAATCGCTCCAGTTAATCTTGTCTATTGGCTTGGCGTCTGCGTACTTATTGGGGTCTTTGTCGTAGAGCTTGGAGATATTGCTTAAATTGATAACCGTATCCACATTGTAATCTTCAGAAAGAAGAATCGCGTCATAGTCAGTAGACCATCCTGGCTTCCAACCTGAGGCTACAACAACAGGCTCTGTCACCTTGCGGATGATGTCATAGTGTTTGATGATGTATGGGTGAGCGATGTCTTGAAAAACGGTTCTGACGAGGTGGGCGTTGAGGCGCGTTGCATGGATTCCGAGCCAATCAAGATCTTCATGGGTAAGCTCATGTCCCACGATCTCACGACCCGCATCTCTATACTGACGAGCAGTGGAGCCACCCCCTATGACCAAAAAAAACTGGCGTTCAGGATTCTGCGCCAGTTGGGTTCGTATGAACTCGTTAAATTTAATGAGAAATTCATTAGCAATTCCCCCATTTGGAACAATGAGAGAGCCGCCCACTGAAATAACGATCCGCTTTCTACCGTGTTTATTCCCCATCTAAATGATCATTATACTCCAAACCTGACAGAAAAACAACAAAAATGGCGAAAAGGACACAACAGGGAGTAATAGAAAAGAGGAGGCGACAAACGTCGCAAGCAAAAAAACAGCATAAGCTGTCGCATCTCTCTTTTATATCTATCACTATGTCGTGCCCTTTAAGCACTTATTCAGTTGTTGGAAAGTTGCTGCTTGAAGCGGCGCCATACAGCCTCTGTGCTGCCGATGATCAGGCCGACGCTGAAGCAGGCGATCAAGAAAGACTTCTTACTCACAGGAACTTCCTTTCGAGGCTAGCTACAGGGCTTCCGTCGACTGATCCAGATCCTCCAGAACGTGGTCGTTCTTTCGGCTGTGATTCTCAGCCATCGCTGAGAATACCATACTCTTCGTACTGCCATACCACTCCTTCTGAGGGTCAGGGCTGCGAACTGTCCTGCAGAGCCTTGAGTTCTGATATCTTGTAGCGGCTATGACCACCAGGGGTGCGCCCGGGCTTCGAGAGCTTGCCTGCTTTGACGTACAGACGTACCATCTGTACGCTAACCCCAAGAAATCGTGCGGCCTCAGCGGGTGTAAGGAATTCTCCTACCCCTTGGATCACTGCGCTTCCTCTCGTGCCAATTCCTGGCGCCTGAAGACTTCTGAAACCCAGACCTAAATTATTGTCTAACCTCCTTTCCAAAACTGTCAAAGTGCGAACCGGGTGCCGGATGGTACCCGGGAAGTCAGGCGCAGTATTGTGCCTGACCAATTCAAAATCAGCCACGACCATAAACCCCAAGCAGCAACTTAGCTTGGCTTTACGATCAGCTTATTTACTTGCAGAGTATATCATAGGCTATTAGTATGAAAAATGAGGCTAAGCTAGACTTGACAGATACCACAGAAAAATGTACTTCTTCCAGCTGTTTTTATTCTCAAAATGGGACTATTACAATTTCTACAGGCCTTACCTTCTTTTTTATAAACAAGGAAATGTTCTTGATACGCTCCTCTTTCACCCAACGCATTGACATAATTATTTGCCGAAGCGCCCCCGATAGCAATACTTTTGCTAAGAATTTCTTCAATTGCAATAAAGAGTCTTTGCGCCTCCTGCCTACTCAGAGATAATGAACTGCGCACTGGATAAATGCCAGCCTGGAAGAGAGCATCACAAGCATAGATATTACCAATACCTGCTATTTTGTACTGATCCATAAGGAGGGTTTTGATGGGAGTTTTGTGGAGTTTGAGAATATCTTCAAACTTCTTTTGGGTCAAATCTTTGAGGGGCTCAAGACCAAGAGATTTAAAAAATGGCATCTGCCCTACATCTTCCGTCTTTACGATCTTAATCCACCCAAATCTCCTAATGTCGTTATAGTAGAGGTATGCATCTTCTCCTGTTCCATCTCTCAACTCAAATACCACATGCGTATGCTTCGGAAGAACACTTGATACCCCTGATACTCTCGATACTCTTTTAAAAATAAGTTGCCCTGTCATCTTCACGTGAACCGCCATACTATAGCCATTATTAAGATCAATAACTAGCCCTTTCCCAAAGCGCCTCACAGCAACAACTGTAGTACCTATTACATTCCCTACGTCCCCTGTCAAAATCTTGGGTGATAAAACTTCAGCGTCGCTTATGACACATCCGACAAAATGCTTTTCCAAACCTCTTTTAATAGTTTCTACTTCGGGTAACTCAGGCATAGAAGGTATTATACATTTCCCAACTCAAATTTGCCAAAATTGTGCCTGCATGGTATTATTTCCACATGACAGAGCGGCATGAAGATAGATTTTTTAATCAAATCGTTAACCCTACCTACGAAAAAGATTTCAGAGATGAGTTGACCGAGATATACAGACTAGGCAAGAGCCTCGTCACACAAGCTCCAGACGAGCAGGACTTTGACCCAGCTATTCCAGGCAATCCCAAGGTATCGTATCTTTCTTTCGATACTCATTCTCTTATGAAGGCTGATTTGTATCGTAAATTCGACCGTGCTTCATTATCTTTTCTTGAAGAGGTTGATACGGAAACAGAAGCCTATCCAGAATCACTGTCTTTCGGTATTCGCTATCTTCGGGAAGTAGACAATGTCACAAAGATAAGAGGCGGTCGAATTCTCAGACCGACACTGACAAAGGGCAAAATCTGGGTAACCCGTGATATTTCCTTCTCTCCAGATATGGATGACCCAACAGATCTTGCTTTTGAAACAGATAGCGCCTTTCACGATTTGAGAGGTAATCGTGTTCTCCCTGGGTTTGATCAAAGCGAAGATAGAACACTTCACGCTATAGGAGATCTCGAAGGAATAGATTTACAAGGAGCCAAGCTTATTGAGAAGCTTATTCAAGCCGAGGCTGAGCTGAGAGGTATTACGCTTTAGATGCTGCATGCGCAACAAAAGCCCTTATCTCTTTTATAAACTTCTCCTTCGAAAATTTCTCCCCCTGCCTCTGACAGTCTTTCGGATTGATTTTCAATTTTTCAAACTTTTTAATCGCACCGATCAATGAGTCGACATTGGATTCATGAAAGAAGACCCCTGTCTTGCCGTCAATCACCGTCTCCTTATACCCTCCCCCATGATATGCAATAACAGGCGTGCCGTAGAGCATTGCCTCAACAGGTGTGATACCAAAATCCTCATCAGTGGCCAGAGCAAGAAAAGCCTTCGCCCCCGAATAAAGTCTTACCAACTCTTCATCAATCACGTGTCCCAAAAATTCGACACCATCTGATGCCAACAGCTTAAGCTTTTTATGCTCCGTGTAGTAGCCGGCTGGTGAACCTGCAATCTTCAGCTTCAGATTAAGCTTTCTTGCTGCCTCAATTGCCAGATCAAGCCCCTTAGCACCCACAATTCTCGCAACGATAAAGTAATAATCCCCTCGCTTATTATCTTCTTTGCCCTTCTCCCTTTCTCCTAAGAAAACCGGCGGGTAGATTACTTCCGCATCTCTTCTATAAAATTTCTCAATTCTTGCTTTCACCTCTTCAGAATTTGCTATGAAATAATCCACTTTTTGAGCTGCTTGAAAATCATACATACGCATAAAATGACCGATGATCGTACCGTATAGCTTAATCGGCCAGAATTTCTGCCATTCAACTGAAGTCCTATACCCATAAAGCCATCGTGGAGGCGTGTGGCAGTAGCAAATCTCAATTGGCTTGGACTTTGATGTTCCGCGTGTTCCAAAGCCTTTTGTGACGTACCAGCTGGCCGATGAGATCACCACA
>JAHFKE010000135.1 GCA_023245515.1 Candidatus Levyibacteriota bacterium | reverse complement strand
TTATACCCTACTGAATTTTTAGAAACCTTAGGTTTGGCATCTTTTACGAGTCGATAATTACTCTCAAGAAGACCGAATAGTGCACGATAAATACCACCCTCGAAATCGATCTGTTTCATCTTGGAGTTCAGCTCATCTCGATTTAATCTCCTAATCAGATATTCTTTAGCATCGGAAAAAACCACCTTCATTTCAGTAACGAAGTTCTCTGTTTTACCATAAACCAATGATTGTTCGCCGCCAGAATTATTGTTTACCATTCCACCGATGGCGGCAATTTCCCTAGAAGCAGGATAGGAAGGAAGAATATAATCTTTAGTCAGGGTAACCTTCTCAAAATCTCTGTAATATACCCCGGGAGCAGAAGTAATCTCGCCATCATCAGAGATAGTCCCGAGCCAATTAAAATATGTAACGAAATCTATAATTATCGAATCGTTCAGTGGTCCCCCAGTCATATCCGTTCCTGCTGATCGAGCCGTCAGCGACAAGAGGGGCGATTCTCTCCTATTATCGAGAACAAATTTAACCAAGGTTTTAAGATCATCTGAATCTCGAGGCGCCACAACCATCTTCGGTCTCACCTTGAATAGACTTGCATCAACGCTATAGGCGTCGAGAGAGCCATTGTCCATCAAAATATCGCCCTTGAAATTTTTCTTAATATCACCGAGAGGTGCCATGTGTGATTATTTTATCATATTCTGATATATTATTAATACACATGGAAACAATAGGGTCGAATAATCGAGTCGAAACAGACAAGAGTGAGCCACTCAAGGGTCGATGGAATAAACTTGCGTTCAAAAGAGAGGTTGCCAGATTCCAGAATATTTTGGAATCTATCGAACGATTTGCGGCTGATCTAAATGTAAAAGGTAAAATTTCCACAATAAGCTCTCAGGAACTTCAAGATGCGAATATGGAAGGCTCAAAACCGGGATGGCAACAATATTGGCAAAAAAGATTAATTGGTGAAATGGATACGTTGCCAGAATATATGAGAGCAATTGTTATTAAAAATATCAAAGGTGAGAAATTAGGAGGAGATACAACTGATTACTTTAATTATGTTAACAAGCGTGTAGCTGCTATTCGCTCTAATCTTCAGAAGAAGGTTGAGATGGGAAGACTTAAAAAGAAACTCGGAGAAATTGACCGTCACGAAGATTATGACGAGACCGAGATCTCCGGACGACAAACTATCTATTTTGATAAAGACAACGGATTATTTCTCAAAACTGAAGCTGGAGGTAAGCCGATTGGTTATGGAGACATTGTTGCTGACTACGAATGGGGACTGAAATATAGACCAGACGATAACCTTCCAGATAATATATGGAGAAAAATAAGAAAGACTGCAGATATTATTGAGGCAAGAAAAAACATAGAGAAGATCTTTAATGATCAATTACATTATGTTAAGGATGTGTCAAAGCCAACCACTACGCTTTCTATTAAGAACATAGAAAAGAATATTGAGAATGAGGACTTCGAAGGGGTTATCGCCGAACGAATTATTTATGCTTTTTTCGTCCGCTTCCAATACAATAATCCAGAGCTCGATTTTAAGGTTGACACTGCAAATTCTTTTGAAGATACCGAGCTAAAATACGATCTTAAGATATCGGTGGTAAATAAAAATCGTGCGAGAGGACAAGGTCAGATTAGTGATAAGGACGAAGCACCAAGGGTAACTCGTAGGATTGGAGTTCAATTAACTGTAACTCCGGGTGGTAAGGCACTCAGAGAGAAGGCCGAGAAGATAGAGGTGGCACGTGATAAAATAAATCTCTCTGAGAATGACGAGATTGTAAAAAACCCAGTAGAAGACATCCTTCTTGTTTCACTACCCCTAAAGACATACAGAGAGAATTTCAAAAAATGGGTGGGCAGTGGTAAACCATCTGGTGGGCCCGAAGCGTACTTAACAAGAGAAGAAAGAAAACGCTTAATAGAAGTAGTTGCTGGGGATCTGCTGCAGCTAAAACCAGAAGATATAGATTCACTTATTTTTTAGCGATAATCTTACTTTCCTCCGGGAACTAACCAGAAAGAGCTCTTCGATCTTCTTTTTCCTTCAGTCTCTATTTCTTCCTTAACAATCTTGAGAGCTTGGGCTCGAAGTTTGGATTCTGGACTCACCTCATCATCTAAAACTGATTTAAGAAAGGATATTATATATCCCACATCGCCCTTATGCTTATCAGACTTAGATTCTTTCATAAAGATTTCTAGCTCTGGCACCATAACTCGCACAGCCTCTCTCAGGGCAAGAGTTTTATTTTGCCCACGAGCTAAATTCCCCTCATAGTTTAATCTAGCAAGCTCTGAAGGAACAATGAGCATCTCTCTTAACTCTCCGACTATTTCATTAATCCTATCGCGTACCCATGCGATACGTGTCTCAAGTGCGGCATTGGCAAATGTATTATCAAAATTATATCCTAAAAGTTTTTCCCTTTTGTCCTCATCGATATCTAGCGTATCTAAATTGAAATTTTTGTTTTTT
>JAHFKE010000134.1 GCA_023245515.1 Candidatus Levyibacteriota bacterium | reverse complement strand
GGTTATTGCCTGGGCAAAAGAGAACGAATTTAAACTCTTTGCCTTTAGGAATCTCACCAGACCAACTTTTGCCATTGCCGAGTTGTTTGAAGGCAATGGGAGCTTCTGCCCAAGATGGTTCGCAGCAGATGCCCAGGATTGTGTCCCAACCGATATCACTGTCCCAGCCCATACGATTGATGATAAAATCCAGCTCAACGGTAGCATGAGTGTGATTCTCAGAAGGGATAGAGATGTTATTTATTTCCTTGGAAACAACAGAAGATTTTGTCTCGGAGATATCCTTCCGCGCTCGAGAAGGAGAGGTAATCGTATTGTTGCAAGTTGTCTCAAAAGGAAGATCAATCTGCAACATGCCGTAAGGTTGCCACTGAGCATAAACACGAGTTTCGTCGATCACTATCGATGGGTCAAAAGGAACTCCATGATAAAATATGGGAGGGTATATGTAATTTTCATAATTAAGGCCGTTTTCATGTGTGAGGTACAGGTGATTTTTATCCAGGAGAATTTCCAGGTAAGGGCGAGGGTTTCCAGGAACAGCTATGTTTAAAGTGAAACCTGTTTCATCACGTCGTATATCAACATTTTTCCAAATTGAATTTCCATAAGTAATTTTAAGTTTGTCATCTGTTTCACAATTGCCTCCTATAATTGAATTTCTTACTCCTTCATTTATTTGATCGGCTTTCTCACAATACTTCAGTTTGAGAGACTCATAATCAAGCGGACAGACGCCCTCTTGATTGAGGTGGATACGTTTTGCATCAGGAGAGAGGCTGTAGAAAATTCCATTGATTTGGAGACAGGTATTAATATACTCATCAGGAACATCGCTTGCGGTATAAAAGTCTCTTTCGTGGTTTGGTCCAAAAATTCCTTCCATACACTTATCAAATGAATATACGTTGGTACTTCTTCGTGAAGAATGAAGAGTGAGTTCGAAATTCTCGTTTCCATTTTTAAAGAAGATCTGATTGCCTTCGCGTGCTTGTTCAAACAGGCAAGAGGGGAGGTCTGTGTATTCTACTTTTTTGTCAGGGAATGCTGGTGTGTATATGAGAACGCGAACAACCAAATCCTGTGGAGAGATTTTAAGATAGTCTCCATTCTTAAGCTGAATGTTTCTTCCAAATGCAAAAGAAACGTCGTTCCCCACATAGGGTGTTGTACGTGAAAGGATAGAAATAGTTCCTGTTCTTGTGTTTTGTAATGAGTTCATATTTCTCCGAATAAATTAATTGGTTAATGTTTCATTAATTATATATTAAAGTAAATTAAAAGTAAATAGGCAATTAAATTATTTATTATTCTTGATTTAAGAATAAAAAAGGAGATTACTGCAATTGAGTATTAGGCGCTTATTCTTGGTATAATAGAAAATATTTGCACAAACCGCTCGTGTAAATATTTTCTTTAAAATAGGGCTATTTAGAGAGGCGGATGCGGTAGATGGCCTCGACCTGGTCCGCGCTAGAAATGCAGCAGTCGAGGTCTTTGAGGGTTCCTGAGGACAGATCATAGACCCAGCCATGGACCCACAGGGGTTGGCCTCTAGCCCATGCTCCTTGGGCTATTGTGGTATGGCAGACATTGAGTACCTGCTGCATCACATTAAGCTCTACAAGGCGATTGTAGCGCTCTTTGGGATCGGACATCTTTTCTAGGTCTTCTTTGGAATGAGCGTAGACGTCTCGGATGTTGCGGAGCCAGTTGTCCACTAGCCCTAGGCGGTGGTCTTCCATAGCAGCTTTGACGCCGCTGCAGCCGTAATGGCCGCAGACGATCACGTGCTGAATTTTGAGCAGATCGATCGCATATTCCAGAACAGATAGGCAGTTAAAATCGGTGTGAGGACAGAGGTTGGCCACATTGCGGTGGACAAAGAGCTCGCCAGGCTCAAGGCCGACGATCTCATTGGCAGGCACACGGCTGTCGGAACACCCAATCCACAGATAGAGAGGGTCCTGGGCTTCCGCCATGCGGCGGAAATACTGGGGATCCTTGTGGATTTTGCTTGCGACCCACTCTTTGTTATTCTGAAAAAGGTTCTTCAACTTTTGCATAAATCTTACTATATTCTTATGGTATCAAGTATTCAATGGCTTTCTTTTGGTCCTCGTGCGCTAAAGAGCAAACAGCGTAGAGGGGTCGAGAATGGATTTTTTGCCACTCAGAGTAATTTTGTGCAGAGAATCGAATTCCAAAAGGAGACTCAGCATGGGTCTCTAGAAACATGGACATACTTTTAAGCGTTCTACCATCGCCGCTTTTAACTTCTACAGGAATGACATTTCGATTGTATTCATAAAGGAAATCCACTTCTGCTGTGCTGCTTTTTTCCTGGCGTTTCCAAAAATAGAGATCCGTTTTTTGATGAGGATTGCCATAACAAAGCAATTCTTGGCCCACAAATGCCTCAGCGATCGATCCTCGATTAATAAACTCAGCGCCAGGCTTTAAAAACCAGGTCGACAAATCAAAACCTAAAGCCGCCTGACAAAGTGCAATGTCGACCAAAA
>JAHFKE010000133.1 GCA_023245515.1 Candidatus Levyibacteriota bacterium | reverse complement strand
TGTGTAGCCCAGGGTATAAGGGCCATGCTGATTTGACGTCATCCCCACCTTCCTCCCCGTTGGCCGGGGCAGTCTCATATGAATATTCAACATATGACGAGGGTTGCGCTCGTTGACGGACTTAACCGAACACCTCAAGGCACGAGCTGACGACAACCATGCAGCACCTGTCTTAGAGCTCCTTGCGGCACTTTCACCTTTCGGCAAAATTCTCTAGATGTCAAGCCCTGGTAAGGTTTCTCGTTTGTTATCGAATTAAACCAGATGCTCCTCCGCTTGTGTGGGCTCCCGTCTATTTCTTTGAGTTTTAGTCTTGCGACCGTACTACCCAGGCGGATTACTTAATGCGTTTGCGACGGCACAGATTCAGGTCGAGCCGAACCTACACCTAGTAATCATAGTTTAGGGCGTGGACTACAAGGGTATCTAATCCTTTTCGCTCCCCACGCTTTCGTTCATAAGTGTCAGAAACTTGCTAGCAAGCTGCTTTCGCTTTTGGTATTCCTTTGCGTATCAACGGATTTTACCCCTACACGCAAAATTCTACTTGCCTTTCAAGATCTCGAGTCTTTCAGTATCGAATACCGGACTGAAGTTAAGCTTCAGGCTTTGACATCCGACTTAAGAGACCACCTGAGAACACTTTACGCCCAATAATTCCGGATAACGCTTGCACCCTCCGTCTTACCGCGGCTGCTGGCACGGAGTTAGCCGGTGCTTATTCCTGAGGTACTATCAGAATTTCTCCCTCAGAAAAGAACTTTACGATCTTCCGACCTTCATCGTTCACGCGGTGTCGCTTCGTCAGGGTTTCCCCCATTGCGAAAGATTCCTTACTGCTGCCTCCCGTAGGAGTGGGAACCGTGTCTCAGTTTCCCTGTGACTGATCATCCTCTCAGACCAGTTAACCGTCATAGCCTTGGTGGGCTATTACCCCACCAACTAGCTGATAGTACGCAGGCCACTCCCGAAGCGCATTGCTGCTTTAATCTTGCGATCATATGCGGTATTAACCCGTATTTCTACGGGGTATCCCTCACTTCGGGGCATGTACCAACGTGTTACTCACCCGTTTGCCACTGCTCTTGCGAGCCGTTCGACTTGCATGTATTAGACACACCGCCAGCGTTAATCCTGAGCCAGGATCAAACTCTCCAAAAAAATTTAGTTTATACTCGGGACGAATCCAGAGTTCTTTGTATACTTTGAGCTACATAGTTCTCTACTACATCTGAATGTTAAAGGACGCGAAAAACTTGCAACCCATAAAGCTAAATAAGCTTCAAGAGCAGAGGCATTGTATTCAAATGCCAGCACCGAGTCAAGGACATTTTTAAAGAATTTTACTCATATCAGATTAAGAGTAGAATAAGGCTACATGACGCCAAAAAACCTCTCCATTCCCAACTCAGTTCTCTGCGTAGCAGCGGTAAAATATGCCACCCTCGAAGAAATTCTTCCTCTTATAAAGGAGGGATTTACGACCCTGGGCTGGAGCACGGTCCAGCAATTTCGGAAGCTTTCAAAAATCTTGCCCCATAACTGCCGCCACCATTTCATCGGATACCTTCAAAAAAATAAGGTAAACCAACTTGTGTTATCCGATATAGACCTTATCCATAGCGTTGACCGGATGGATCTGATCGAAACATTAGCTGGCGCGGCGCAGTCTAAGAGCAAGATTCAATATATATTACTTCAGGTGAAAACGGATGTTACAAAAGAACACGGTTTTACCTACGAAGAGATTGACGCGATCTTCCCATCTCTTCTAGCAAGGCAGTCGCTCTCGGTGAAGGGGCTGATGACGATACCGCCTCTCGTCGACAACCCAGAAGAGAACCGCGCAATAT
This sequence comes from Candidatus Levyibacteriota bacterium, assembly GCA_023245515.1. GTDB lineage: Bacteria > Patescibacteriota > Microgenomatia > Levybacterales > UBA12049 > JAHFKE01. Next base: position 671 of record JAHFKE010000133.1, on the reverse strand, counting down.
ATAAAAGGATGCGAGAGTTCCGAGATTACCTCGAACAGAAATACCATATATCGCTCCCCTATCTGTCGATGGGAATGAGCAACGACTACAAGATCGCCATAGAAGAAGGAGCGACGATGATTCGTCTCGGACGAATCCTTTTGGGAAAAGAGGTATAGGTATGATATACTTCTGAACGTCATTCCAACGACATCTTTACATCCTCTCACTTTACTCAACATGGCTTTTGACCCTTTCGCAATCAGCAGGATTTCGAGTATTCTTGTTCCTACGGTTATCGAGAAATCGAGCTCCGGAGAACGTGTGTACGATATTTACTCACTCTTATTAAAGGAGCGTATTATTTTTCTTGGAACCGCTATCGATGATAACGTCGCCAATATTATCATCGCGCAGCTTCTCTTCCTCGAAAAAGAAAATCCAAAGAAAGACATCACGATGTACATCCAGAGTCCCGGTGGTCATGTCACCGCAGGTCTCGCAATCTATGACACCATGCAGTCTATCGCACCAGATGTTCAGACGGTGTGTGTCGGTCTCGCCGCATCGATGGGTTCGATCATGCTTGCAGGTGGAACCACGGGAAAGCGTTTTGCGCTTCCTAACTCAGAAGTAATGATTCATCAGCCACTTGGCGGAACAGAAGGACAAGCAAGTGATATCCGAATTCA
>JAHFKE010000132.1 GCA_023245515.1 Candidatus Levyibacteriota bacterium | reverse complement strand
ATCGATGCAGGATTATATGGATTCTGAACAAGAGGCGGCCGAAGCCTTGGCCAGAGCGCATGTCCCACAGAACATCATTGATTACACGGGCTCATTTCCTGACGCAATACGTACAGTGCAAACAATTCTCACAAAAGGAGAACATGTCTCGGAAGAAGAAATTGCCGCACTCGTGTTTCATTATGTGGATGATTACACGCAAGGAAGTGCTTGGACCAAGCCGGCTGAAATTAATTCGCAAGGAAGGAAGGTAAATGACCTCAATCGAAGGATTGAAAAGGCTTTCAGTAACCCAAAATACACATCTATCAATGAAGAGGATAAGAAATATTTTGACGGGAAAACTTCTCACGAGGTCCAAGAGACAGTGGGTGAGTCGGTAGAGCAATTTCTTGCAAAGAGGGTAACGGAAACGAAAGGTATTCAAATAGACTCGAAAGATTTGCCAACGATTATTGATGAGGAAATAAAAAAAGACATACAAGCCTATCGGTAGGTTTTTAAAAAGGTTACAAACGGTAGTGTTCCTGGTAAGGCTTGAAGCTTAAGGTAGCGGAATTTTATCGTCAACGAAGGGCCCATCCTTGAAGGCGTAGATTAGGGCATCTTCGGTAATCCGTACCTCGTGTCCGCCCCGGACGATCAATAAACATTGGCCGGCCGTAACGCTTTTCTTCTCGATCAGATCTCCTTTCTCGTCAAAAATACTCGCCTCAATCGCACCTTTGACGACGACGATAGCTTCCTGAGGTTGCTGGGTAGTCTTAATGATTTTTTGGTGGGTATGTTTTGCGACCACATGGTCTTTCTTGCGTTTCATGAGGAGTAATTGGATTGAGCCCCTAGGATCAGTGACAGGAAACGTACCCTCTTGGATTGATTCAAGATCGAAGATAACTGCAAACATTGCTCCTCCCGATTTTATTTCAGCTCTCATTTGGGTGCGCTAGATCATAATCCACCATTGCCCGGACAATTTCTTGGAACTTCATTTTCGGCTTCCATCCGAGCTTCTGTATCTTCGACGCATCTCCCAAAAGCAGAGGCACCTCGTTGGGCCGTTTATATTTTTCGTCTATTCTCACAAACGTTTTTGACTTAAGGCCCACATATGAGAACGCTTCTTCGACAAACTCTCGTATCGTGTGAGTCTCTCCAGTCGCGACGACATAGATATCAGGTTTTTTCTGCTGCATTATCAGATATATTGCTTCTACGAACTCGGGCGCCCATCCCCAGTCACGCTTGGCGTCCAAATTGCCTAATACGAGAGAATCTTGTAGACCTAGCTTAATCTTCGCTACTGCCTTGCTGATCTTTTTTGTGACGAACGTACCTCCTCTTCTGGGGCTCTCATGATTGAAGAGTATGCCCGTGGTGGCAAACATGCCGTACCCATCTCTGTACTGTCTTGTTAGGTGAAAGGCCGCTAGTTTCGCGACTCCATAGGGGCTCTGCGGTACCATCGGAGTATTTTCGTTATAAGGCGCAGGTGTTCCCGGCACACCAAACATTTCCGAACTCGACGCCTGATAAAACTTGGTATGAGGGGATAGTTTTCTCAGAGCTTCGAGGACGTTTAATACACCGACCGCATTCGTTTCAAGGGTGTATTGTGGCACCTCAAAGGATACTTTTACATGAGACATGGCCCCCAGGTTATAGAATTCATCAGGCTTAACTTCTGAAATTATGCCGGATAATGAGGGGCTGTCAGTAAGATCACCGTGGTACGTGTGAAAATTTGGATTTCCGACAATGAGGTGGTCTATCCGAGCTGAGGCAAAAGAAGAGAGACGGCGCGTTATCCCGTGCACCTCGTATCCTTTTGAAAGCAGGAGCTCCGCTAAATAAGAACCGTCTTGGCCAGTTACTCCGCTAATGATCGCTTTTTTCATAATGATGCGGCAGGCAATTTCTTTGAAAGAATCTCCAAGAAGCAAACCAATACTAACAGACTGCTATTCTCCAGACAAGCTATCGCTGCTATCATGCATATCATGCGCTCGGTAGCTGTTGTAGGCTCACAAGGATATGTGGGGAGCGTTCTCTACGAGCGGCTTCTCCGCTCTTCAGAATATGCCCCAGAAGGGGTCACAAGAGAAAACCACTCTATGATGAAGGAGAGGGATTTTGATATACTCATCAATTGTGCGATGCCATCTGGGAAGTTCTGGGCCAACAATAATCCCGAGATTGATTTTAAAGAAACAGTAGAGAAAACAGCGAATCTTTTATATGGATGGAAGTTTAAAAAATTCGTCCAAGTAAGCACTGTATCAGCGCGATGCCAATTAGACACTATATATGGTCGTCATAAAGCGGCCGCAGAGAAGCTGTGCGATTTCGGTAATAATCTCATTGTCCGCCTCGGAGCACTCTACAGCGCGGAAATGAAAAAAGGCGTGCTTGTGGACATGATTCAAGGCAAGAAGGTTTACGTAAACGGAGCAAGCCGCTACTCTTTTATTTCTGTATCCTTTTGCGCAGACTGGGTAGTGTCGAACCTTGATCGGGAGGGCACTGTAGAGATTGG
>JAHFKE010000131.1 GCA_023245515.1 Candidatus Levyibacteriota bacterium | reverse complement strand
GAAAGTATTCAGCTATTTTAATGGCAAGTAAAACTGACGGTGTGTAATTTCCTTTTTCTATAGCAATAATTGTTTGCCTTGTAACGCCAATCGTTTTGGAGAGTTCTTCTTGTGTAATCTTATTTTTATTTCGATACTCCTGAACTTTGTTGGTAAGTATTACGTTCATGCATGTCATTATATCATTGAGTAATTGAATTCGATTATGTATAATACTTAAAGATATTCTTTCGATAACTCAATAGCTTTCAAGATCGCTTCAAAAGTGGTCTTTGTATTACGCTCATAGTTTGTTAAAGAAATCAGAGAGGAGGTGATAATACATGGCTAATAAAAAATTATTCGTTGGTGGTCTTTCTTGGGACACAACAGATGCAACACTTGGTGCGTTCTTCGCTTCAGCAGGAACAGTCGCTTCTGCAAACGTTATCATAGATAGATATACAGGCAAGTCCAAAGGTTTTGGATTTGTAGAGATGTCTACTGAAGATGAGGCAGCAAAAGCACAGCAAGAGCTGAATGGACAAAGTCTTGACGGACGTTCCATAGCAGTTAGTGAAGCTCTCCCCCCAAAACCTAGAGACAGTTACTCTGGTGGAGGAAACTCCGGTGGAGGTTTCGGTGGTGGAAGACGTGATGATCGATACGGAAATGACAGACGTGGTGGAGGAAGAGATGACCGTAGAGGTGGAGGCGGAGGTGGAAGAGGGGGTTATTAATAATCTCCTTTTCTTTCCCCTGGTAGTATTCTAAATTACCCCTTTTTTATGTGAGGTGTTTTCTTGTAAGATGAACCCCTTTTATACAAACGGAATTTTGTCGTGCGATTTCTTATTTTATACTTCCCTAGCTATTAATAATGAAGTGCACTGAGTGTTTTAGCTTACGAACGTGAGGGCGATACCTTTTTTGCCTGCGCGGCCTGTTCTTCCTATTCTGTGAACATAATCATCGTACGACTCAGGTGGGTCAAAATTGATCACATGGGTTACGTTATCTATGTCAAGTCCGCGGGATGCAACGTCTGTTGCGAGTAAGATATGTACTTCGTTTTGCTTAAACTGGTCAAGTGCCCTTTGACGCTGTCCCTGGCTTTTATTTCCATGAATTGCTGCAGCTCTGAATCCTTTGTCGGTCAGAGACTTAGTCAGTTTTTCAATACCCCATTTTGTTCTACCAAAGATAAGGACTTTATCAAAACCCTCTTTAATCAAGAGATCATGGAGCACCTCGACTTTATGAGCAGGATTACCGACTCGTATCACATCTTGGTCAACGTTTTCAGACGTTTCCTGTTTCCTTACTGAGACAGTTACAGGATCGCTGACAAAGTCTCTCAAGATATCTTTTACTTTAGGTGAAATCGTTGCTGAGAAGAATAGAGACTGGCGTTCTTTTGGCAGTAGTGAAACAAAGTATTTTACATCATTAATAAATCCGATATCTACCATTCTGTCTACCTCATCAAGAACGACATTTCTGAAAAGATTCAGATTCAATCTCCTTCTTTCTATCAGGTCACGAAGCCTTCCAGGAGTACCGATGACAAAGTGGGGATTGTGCTGAAGTCTTTTTTCCTGCCTTTGCATATTTGCTCCGCCGATACAAAGCGCTGCATCTAAATCCATCCCTTTGGTGAAGAACTTTAGTTCATCTACAATCTGTACTGCCAACTCACGTGTTGGCGTAACGATTAGTACGCGCTGGCTCCTGTCATTGAATGCCTTGTCAACAAGTGGGATAAGAAATGCTGCGGTTTTTCCTGTGCCTGTATTGGCAACGCCGATGACATCGCGTCCTTCTAGAATAGACGGAACTGTCTTTTCCTGGATGTCTGTAGGGTTGATGTATCCGTGCTCGGCGATATTTCTTTTCAGTTTATCTGAGATCGCAAAGTCATTAAATGTAAAGTTTGAGACGTTGCTCTCGTCAAATACTACATCTGAAGTGGCTGCTTTTTTGATAAAAAGATTTGCATCGAGTGTTTTGATTTTTCTTGCGGGACGAGATCTGAAGGAAGGTCTATTGTTCCCATTATTATTTTGACTCCCGCCAAAACGACCGGAATTGCTTCTCTGACTATTAAAAGGTCTATTTCTACTTCTATTATCTGTAAACATAAATTTTATACCGTATATTAGATAATATATCAGTATCTCTGCTTAAATAAATGAGGATGTTTTATAAAGAATGAAGATACAATTTTAAAAAGTAATTACCGAGGTATCTTTTATCTTAAACAAACAAAATTAATTCAAATATAAGCAGAAGTATTGATATACTATCTGCAACTCTGTATGTATTATATCATCGAATAATCCTATAGTCAAGGAGGAGTATCGGTGGTTTAGTGATATAATAACTGTATGAATGGAGAGGGTTTCATATCTAGTCCTGATCAAGGCTCGGCAACAGAACATCGTGGTCGGAATACAAATTCATCCGAACTGGATATTTTCAATGGTGATCATGATTTTTTCTTTCTTCATGGTAATTTGAACCCGATAGTGCCTAAATGGGAAAGGCAGTTTAAAGGCTTTCTGGTCGAG
>JAHFKE010000050.1 GCA_023245515.1 Candidatus Levyibacteriota bacterium | reverse complement strand
CAAAATCCGAAAGACGAAACAAACTTAAATGACAAAAATACAAATATCAAAAACGTTTTGAATTTTTAAAATTATGATTTTGATATTGCTTCGAATTTCGAGCTTCGAATTTCGAATTTACTTATTATTGACTAGTTCTGCTACTTTTTCTCCCAGTTCTACCGCGTAGTTTGTGCCTCTGTCCCAGGGGTAGACCTGTTCAATATTGGCAAGATAGACGTTTGGCAATGGCGTTGTCATGGGCGGGATCATTTTTGAGTAGTTGGTCGGAATGATAGGTTGTGCAAAGGGGGCCTTGAAAAGCTCATAGCCTATTAAGTTGTTCTTATAATCGGGATTTATTTTTTTCAGCAAGGGATCAAAGAGTTTTAGTCGTTCTTCTGCGCTCATTGTAAAACGCGGATCATCGATCGAGAGATAATTGCCCACATAAACGAGGTGCTCATTGTTGTAGTGCTTCTTGTTCATAAAGTTGGTATGCTCAACAATTGCTAGGGCGGGGGAGTCTGGATCGCACATGCTCAGCCAATATGTTCCGTCAGAAAAAAATGGTTTTTTCAACCTGAGCACCAAATTGGTAGCCCCTATCCCCTTCAGTCTCGCAAATTTTTCCTTATAAGCTTCCGGTAATTGAGGAGCGGTTTTCATAAAGAGAAAAGAAGGTAGGGTGAAGATGACTTTATTGAAGTCATCTACTTTCCATTTTCCATTTTCTCCGACTTCGCTGGATCCAGACATTTTCCATTTAACAGATACCTTGCCTTCGTCCTTCACCTCGACGATTTCTGTGTCAAACAAAACTTTTCCGCCTTGTTTTTTTATAACCTTAACGAGGTGGTTGGCAAAGTCCAAGAATCCTCCTTCTGGATAAGCGAGTGAGGGAGTTCTTTTGGTAAGACGTGCCCAGAACCAGGCCAGAGATACATCGTTGGCGAACTTACCAAACTTGTTTACAATGAGTGGCTCCCAAATCATTTTGTATGCAGTCTTGCCCATTGCTCTAGGTAAAATTGTGCTGGCATTAAACTTCTCAAGCGGTTTCCAAAAAGGATTATATTTGATAAGCCCAACTATTGCTGCCATGCGAAGACGATTCCATAGCGAAAGCTTTGGAAAGAGAAGAACTTCTTTCGGAGAGTCAAACTGAAAAATTTGTCCACCCACATAGACACATGTTTTGGGTCTTTTAATAACAACTTTGTGGTCTATCTCGCGGGCAAGGTCCAGAACGAATTTGTCATTGGTGAACCAGTGATGATAATGTTTTTCCAGACTCCAGTCCCAGACATACTCTTTGTAGCCAATAGCAAGTCCCCCCGGTTGAGAATCTTTTTCAAAGACGGTGACATCGTGACCCTTTTTGGTAAGCGTATAGGCTGCAGCAAGACCTGTGAATCCTGCACCGATTATTGCAATTTTCATAAATGAGTAGTGGTGCCTCGAGTTAAGAAGAAAAGTATACCACCAATAGCTATAGAAAGCATGCTGAAGAAAGCGATTGCAAAGGTCGAATCGCTTCCTGATTTCGGAATTTCCGGTTTTGTCGGAGCGGGAGAAGCTGTTGCTTGTGTCGGTGAAAGAGTAGGCGAGAGGAGAGAATTGGGATCAATTGTCGGGGTGAGGTTGAGTGTCGGACTTGGCGTAATAGGTAAGGCAGTAGGCGTTATGGGCTTTGTGGGTAATATAGAGGGTTCAGTGAACTCGCTTCCCTCGGCATACACAGTAAATGATTTTGTTATTGTTTGGAGAATGCCTTTGTTGTCAGCTGATTTTACCTCTATCGTGTGTTGTCCTGGATCCAGTGGGGCAACAGGTCTGAACTCCCAATTTCCGAGACTGTCTGCCTGTACATTTGTTGTTATTTCGGCCGAAGAATGTATGCTGAGTTGAACGACTGCATTTGGAAGTGCTTTCCCTTTAAATACGGGTTTTTGATCTTTGAACTTAAAGTCTGCCTCAGGTATCAAGATCGAAGGCGAGGAGGCGATTGTTGCGTCTTCAAAGGAGGGAAGGCCCGTTAGGACAATTGTGGGGGTCGCAGACCCTGAGGCAATAGAATCATCAAGAGGAGAGGCACTTACGGTAAAGTCATAATTTTTGGAAAGAATAATTAAGGGGACAGGATCTGTCTGGTTGGCAAAAAGAGAAACTGTTGACTGAAGAGATGAGGAGAGTATCTTCAGCTTCAGCACTGTTTGGCTAGAGAAAGAATCGAGCGAGGAGAGGTCTTTCTTGAGTATGCCATTGAGTGGTAGGAGATAGCTTCCATCAACTTTAAGGGGCACTGATAGGAGTTGTGAGGTGTCAGATGTAAGATAGACGATGCCTTCGGTCGGAATACTGCCATCATCAAGTGTAACCTTTCCTGTTAATGGCGTTTGGGATGTAGGTTGTCCGCTAAATTTTGGTGCTGTAGTGATTGTATATGGAACACTATTATTCAGGAATTTTTCACTACCAGAAACAATGGATACAAGGTATTTTGTTCCAGGCTCAAGGCTCTTAAGCGTTATGTGGTGGGATCTATATGGTGTAGGCGTTCCAGTTTGCTGGTCACGGTCATCTAGTCCCACTTTTCCAAGCGTCTGATCTGTGGCATAGGCAAGTGTTCCTGGGACTTTGTCGTCAGTTGTATAAGAAACAGTAAGTGAGGTATCGGAAACGTTGCTAATTTCTATGTTTTTGGGTTCATTGCCCGCTGCTGCTTTTATTCCAAAAAGAACGACATTTCTATTTAGCCAGAAAATAGTTGTTAAGGATATCAGGACAAGCACAAGGCCAGTAAATGGTGGCAATTTTTTGTTCAAGATTGATTTGCTTATATTATTCATGGCGTTATCTCTGGTGTTATCGTATCTATTATTTGCTCTTGGGGCGTAGGCTCCTCAGGTATGGGCGTTTCCTTTATCGGTATAGTTGGGGCGGGTATTGAGGGTGCTAGCGTGGGAGATGGGGTGGCCTTTGTCTCAAAGGGGGCAATTTTCTCTCTAGTTTTAAGTTTCGCGAGGGTATTTAAATCAAAATCGGGAGCAATAGGCTTGATTTGTATCTGAAGGCTACTAGTAATTGTCGATGTCGCCCATTTGTGATACAAATTAAAGCCAATCCATGCCACTGTTAAAGCAAAGGATGAAATAAGAACAAAAAGAATATCTTTTTCTACACGTTTCATAGCATTACACCATTAGTCTTTTTTAAAATAAGATCTTCCCCTTAGGGTAAGAATTAAGCTCTCTTTCCTTATATCTTTAGAAATAGATAGGGAATCAATCGTTATGATCCGATTAAACTTGATCAGATTTGACGAAAATGTGAGCATATCTTCATAAGCACCCTTTGCATCCAGAGAGAAGGCAAAGGATGCGCTTGCAGGCGCTAGCTGCTTATTAGACACCAGCTGTACTTCAGATACTCGTAGTGAGCTTAATGTAAGTTTTGATTTTTCAGAAACTGCCTGAATCTGTCCCATGAGTGCTGGAACCGATGGCTCTTGCGGTATGGCACTATAGATAGTTTGGAAATCAGACTGAGGGAAATTGGTATATTTTTGCTGAAGCAGGCTGAGGTTGGTTATTTTTATTCCTAATTGCTCATCAACGAACTTACTATCTGCAAGCTGCTTCTTCAGATCAACAACTGTTGAAAGAACTGGATTAATTGCAAAGATTCCAAAAAACGATAATGCGGCAAAGGTAAGTGCAAGAGCTACAAACGCATGTGCATTTTCATTTTTTGACGCAGGCAGGAGCTTTAGGTACTCCCTATACTTGTTGGTTGAAAGATTTTCGAGATAATTTTTTGGTAATTTCATAGACTAGAGCGTTGTTGTGTTGACTTCTTGCACTGGTAACTTTTCCGCCGTTTTTAAGGTCGCTGTCATACTCACTGTGATTAGGGCAGTAGTAGTACTATTATTAATAGTATCAATCTTGAGCGACTTTATTAAGGGGTATTGTCGAAGTTCGTTTGTGAATTGCGAGAGCGCATCTGGAGAGCTAGACTGTGCCTCTATTTTCACTGTATCTGTTGAAACAAGAAGTGAGCTAAGCGTTGCTTTGCCTTTGGCAATACTTGCAATATCGGTAAAAACTTTAGGTATTATGCTGCCACTCTTATCATATTTTTGAGCAAGTCCGATCCTGTCCTGTAAGCTGCGGAAAGCATCCTCAGACTGTTTAAAGTTCTGCACAATAAAGCTTTGATTCCTAATCTTGTCGTGAAGGTCAACAATTTGCATATCCAAGCCAAAACGATACACAAAGGTTGTGAGCGCAGCAGTTTCTGTCAGAATGATCAAGAGTCGCCCTATGTTCAGAGACCAATTGAGGAATTGGGTGACGAAGCTATCGCCTTTGTTCGGAAGGAGGTTGATTGATTGCTTATTTTCAGCCATAGAGAATAAGTCGTAGTTTTTACTTCACGACCTACTATCAGTCTAGGCACTTTTGAGGTAAAAGTCAAAGGAAAAATAGGTGTCCTTAGTTGATCCTGCGTGGTGATCTGAAGTCTTTTCCTGGTACTATTGCAGCTCTTTTTTTCTTTTGGTCTATATGCTATACTAATTTTATTCCCGCTAAGGGATGTTTTTATTTATTATTATGGCTGACATTTCACGAAAATTTCCACTCGATAGAATTCGCAATATAGGAATTATTGCGCATATTGATGCGGGAAAGACCACAACGACCGAGCGTATTCTTTTCTACACAGGTAAGACCTACAAGATTGGAGATATTGATGAAGGAAATACCCAGATGGACTGGATGGAGCAGGAAAAAGAGCGTGGTATTACTATTGTATCTGCTGCCACTACTGCATTCTGGACCCCGACAACAGGACTAAGTGTGGGAAATGAGCACAGAATTAATATCATCGATACGCCCGGCCACGTTGATTTCACAGCAGAAGTTGAAAGATCTCTTCGTGTTCTTGATGGAGGCATAACCGTACTTGATGCGGAAGAAGGGGTTCAGTCTCAGTCAGAAACAGTTTGGAGACAGGCAGATAAGTATAAAGTTCCACGTATTTGTTTTGTTAATAAGATGGACAAGCTCGGTGCTGATTTCTTAAAATGCGTTAACACTATTGAGGTCAGACTCGGTGCTAATACCGCCATCATGGTGCTTCCGATCGGATCTGAGAATTTATACAAGGGAAATATTGATCTTTTGACACGTAAGGCTTTCGTTTGGAATGGAGAAGAACTGGGTGCCAAATTTGAGGTCACCGATGAGATTCCTGCAGAAATGAAGGATGAAGTTGAGGCCTACAGGAACAAGCTGATTGAGAAAATTTCTGAAACAGATGACGAGCTTCTTGAGAAGTATCTTGGTGGAGAAGAGCCTACAGTTGATGAGTTGCGTGCGGCTCTGAGGCGCGCAGTTATTGCCTACAAGCTTGTTCCGATCTATGCAGGAACCTCACTCCGCAATAAAGGTGTTCAGCCATTACTTGATGCTGTTGTTGACTATCTTCCTTCACCAGTGGATCTTAAGGAAGTAAAGGGTCTTAATCCGAAGGACGGTTCGGAAGAGGTAAGACAGCTGGTTCCTGAAGAGGCTCTAGCAGGACTTGCTTTTAAAATCCAGAATGACCCTCATGTGGGAAAAATCTCCTACTTCCGCATTTACTCAGGGAAATTAGTAGCAGGGTCGTATGTTTATAATGCTAATAAGAATGTTAAGGAGCGTATAGGGCGCTTGCTGCTTATGCATGCGAACAATCGTGAGGAAATTAAGGAAGCATATGCTGGCGAAATCGTTGCTATTGTAGGCTTAAAAGATACTATCACCGGTGACACGCTTTGTGATGAGGCAAGGCCAATCATTCTTGAACAAATTACTTTCCCCGATCCAGTTATCTCGCTTGCTATTGAGCCTAAGACAAAATCTGATCAAGAAAGGCTTGGATATTCTCTGAAGCGTCTTCAGGAAGAAGATCCTACCTTTAGAGTAAAAGTTAATCACGAGACAGGACAGACAATTATTTCAGGAATCGGAGAACTACAGCTTGAGATCATGGTCGATCGTATGAATCGCGAGTTCAATGTGGAGGCAAATGTGGGTGCTCCTCAGGTGGCTTACAAAGAAGCAATTGAAAGTAGTGCGGAAGCAGAAGGTAAATATATCAAGCAGTCTGGAGGACGCGGTCAGTATGGTCATTGTTATCTCAGGCTTGAGCCTAAGCCAAGAGGTGAAGGATCTGAGTTTATCAACGCTGTTAAAGGTGGAGCCATTCCAGCTGAATTTATAAAGGCTGTTGAGAAGGGTGTCAAAGAGACGCTGGAGAATGGAGTTCTTCTTGGTTACCCTCTGGTTGATGTGGCAGTTACCTGCTATGACGGTTCATACCACGATGTTGATTCTTCTGAAATTGCCTTTAAGATTGCGGCAAGTCAGGCAATTCAGGCAGCTACGAAGAAGGCAGGCATCACTCTTCTTGAGCCTATCATGAAGGTTGAAGTTACAACCCCTTCTGAATATATGGGTGAGGTTATTGGTGATCTTTCCTCAAAGCGTGCGCAGATCAGTGGTTCTGAGGAGCGTGGAAATGCAACAGTGATCTTAGGTATGGTCCCTCTTTCTGAGCTGTCAGGATACGCAACGCAGCTTCGAAGTCTTACAAAGGGTCGTGCTAATTACTACATGGAACCATCCCACTATGAATTCGTACCAAAGAACATTGTTGAGGGCATGCTTGCAAAGTCTACCTTTACAGGAAGAGTTGAACAGTAAATTCAATGAAGGCTTATCTTAAAGAGCTAAAATTTCCATCTACGAAGCATACGTATATCCAGAACATAACCGATAAGGTTAATAGTGCGATAAAAAAATCTAAAGTTAAGGACGGTTTTGTCGTTGTTAATGCTCTCCATACGACACTTGGCATCCTGGTTCACGAAATTTCAGAGCCGAATTTGATTCAAGACATACTTCACCACTCTTTGACTTCGATTCCTGAGGATAAACGATCTACGAAGGTTCATAAGGAATATAAGCATCCGGTTATTGACTATCTCCACCGCTGTCAGGACAATCCGTACTGCAATGAGATTGATGAAGACTATAATGCGGGGGCGCACATACGGGCATTGACCTATTCACACTCCAACGCTACGCTTCCGGTCAGGCATGGCAAGCTGGTTCTGGGTAAATATCAGGAAGTCGCCATGTTCGAATTCGATGGTCGCGACGGAACCGGTAAAAATCCAATCCGCCAAAGAACCGTCCAGATTTGGATCCACCCTGTGGACGAAGTCATAGAGCTATAAATCTCGTTTAGTTAAAAGATATAGGGGATGAGCTTGTGGGTTCTCTTTTTATAGTTAACGTACTCTTCTACGTGGTGCTCCAGCATATATTCCTCTCTAACAATTTTTGCTACTATTACTGCCAAAATTACTAGCAGGGCTATGGCTCGTGGCAGAGTAAAGAATTCTTGAACGAACCCATTTATTACTAGTATAAAGCCTGCATAAATGGGATGGCGTATTATTTCGTAAGGCCCTTTGTCGACAAAAAATAGCCCTTTTGCAAGATTGCCATGATGATGCTTGTTAAGTTTTCTGACAACAAGAGACCACGCTATGAGTAAGATGCCAAAAATCTGTAAGAGAAGATAGGAAGTGGAATACTCATTAAGAGGTCCCGTTATGAGAATGAAAAGCACTGCTAGTACTCCGATAAAAGACAAGAAAAAATTGAAACGGTCTCTATACATAGACTTATTATACAATTAACGATTAGCTTTTAACAATTAACAGGTATAATGTATAGATGAAAAGATTGAGTCTGGTTATTTTGGCGCTTGTACTCGTGGCCTTTATGGGTTCGTCAGCTTTTACATTTATAAAAGAAAAAGTTCATAAAGACCTCAATGTCCCGATTACATATCCCTCAGCAACTCCGCTACCT